>NZ_QHHW01000045.1:0-98550 GCF_003947325.1 Amycolatopsis sp. WAC 01375 | reverse complement strand
CCAGTGCCGGTGGTCATAGCGTCAGGGAAACGCCCGGTCCCATTCCGAACCCGGAAGCTAAGCCTGACAGCGCCGATGGTACTGCAACCGAAGGGTTGTGGGAGAGTAGGACACCGCCGGACTAACATTGAACAAAGACGGGCCCAGGCCGGTTGAGAACCCCGAGTTCTCCCGACCCGGGCCCGTCTTTTTTCATACCCGAAACCCGGGACACCCGTGACCAGACGGCCAACACCCGTGACCACACAGACGACACACGTGATCAGACGGACGACACGGCATAGCGGCCTCCCCGGCCTCGTGTCGTCCCCCTGATCACACGTGCCGTCCACCGGATCACACGAGTTCCGGCTTCAATCACGCGAGTGTCGGGTCCAGACACGCGAGTTACGGCCCTGAACACGCGAGTTACGCGACCTAGGTGTCGACCGCACGAGTGGACTCGAGCACCTCGGGCCCCGCGCCCGTGACCGAACCCGGAACTCACGTGACCGGACTCGTAACTCACGTGATCAGAGACGTAACTCGCGTGAATAGAAGCGTAACTCGCGTGATTGAAGCCGTAACTCACGTGATTGAAGCCGTAACTCACGTGAATAGAGGCGTCACGGGTCCAGACACGCGAGTTACGGCCCTGATCACGCGAGTTACGGGGCTGGACACGCGAGGGGCGGGAGTGGAGGGGTGGGAGTGGAGGGGACCGCGGCGGGGGTTAAGGGGTTAGGGCGGGGAGGGTTTCGCTGAGGGGGCCGCGGACGACGGCGGAAGCCATGGAGTCGTAGGGCGTTTCGGAGCCGTTGCAGATCACCACGTCGGCGCCGGCCCGGGAAGCGACGCTCACCAGTGAGGCGGCAGGCTGCACGCTCAGCGAGGACCCGGCCACCAGCAGGAGGTCGCTCTCGGAGACGGCGGTCCGCGCGGCTCGGAGCAGGTTCTGGTCCAGGTGCTGGCCGAACGACACGGTGGCCGACTTCAGGATGCCGCCGCACAGCAGGCAGGGCGGGTCGGCCTCGCCCGCTCGGACCCGCTCCAGCGTCGAGCGCATGTCCTGGTGATCGTCACAGGACAGGCAGACGGACTCGAACATCGTGCCGTGCAGTTCCAGCACCCGCTCCGGCGTGAAGCCCGCCTTCTGGTGCAGCCGGTCGATGTTCTGGGTGACGACATGCGTCGGCGCCAGGCGCACGAGCGCGTAGTGGGCGGCGTTCGGTGCCGCGTCCCAGCCGGGGTGTACCAGCCGCGCCTGCCACGTGCGTTCGCGTACCTCGCGACTTTCTCGGTACGCCTGGAGGTTCGACATCTTCTCCGCGGTCGGGTCGCGGGTCCACAGGCCCTGCGGGCCGCGGAAGTCGGGGATCCCCGAATCCGTGGAGATCCCGGCGCCGGTCAGTGCGACGACCCGGCCGGCGCCGGCCACGAGGGAGCGGGCGGTGCTCAGGGTGCTGGTCACCCGCTCATCATGCCTCTAGTTGAGCGCGCTGCCCGCTTGCCAGTCCGCCCACGACTTCGACCAGTCGCCGTAGAGGTCCCAGACCGGCAGCTGCGGGCCGCCGGAGTTGGTCACCTCGACGACGTCGCCGAGCCCCATGTTCTGGTAGAACCACTGGGCGTTCGCGGCGTTGAGGTTGATACAGCCGTGCGACACGTTCGAGCTGCCCTGCGCGCCGACGCTGTTCGGGTTCTCGTGGACGAACTCGCCGTCGTTGGAGATCCGCAGCGACCACTTCTCGTTCGCCTTGTAGTACCCCGGCTGGCCCTGGCAGACGCCATAGGTGCACGAGTCCATCGTGTAGTTCTCGTGTTTGTCCGAAATGACGTGGGCGCCCAAATGTGTGGGCGTAGCGTCCTTGCCCATGGAAATGGGCATCGATTTCGCCAGTGTGCCGTTGTGGAAGATCTGCATCTGCTCGGTGTTGCCGTCGGCTTTCGCGACCCAGGAATCGTGCACTTTGTACGTTTCCGTGCGGTCGGTCGCGCCGTAGACGCCATTGCCGAAATCGACGCCGTAGATCATCGCCGAAACCTTGAGCGTCGTCCCCGGCTGCCAGTACACCTTGGGGCGGTAGTGGACGTTCTTGTCGTCGATCCAGTACCAGGAGCCCTCCTGCTTCGGCGTGGACTCCACCGACAGCTTCTTCTCCACCTCGGCCTTGTTCTTCACCGGCTGGCCGAAGGCGAACACGATCGGCTGCCCGACGCCGACACCACCGGACGTGACCGCGGCGGGTGCCGGGATCAGGTTCGGGTTCGCCTGCTGCTTCGGGCTCAGCGTGGAGACCCTGCTCTGCTGCTCGACGGGCTTCCCGTCAGTGCCCTGGGCGTGCGCCACGATCTTGTAGGTGCTGCCGTAGCCGAGCGGCTCGGTGGTCTTCCAGCTGAGCCCGTCGCCCGCCAGTTCGCCCTTCACCTGGTTGCCCTTGTCGGCGTTGCTGACGGTGACGTCGATCAGCTTGCCGTGTTCGGCCTTGACCACCACCGGGATCGCCGGATTGACGTTCGTCCCGCCCGCCGGGTCGATGGTCACCGAAACCGGGCTTTCCTCCGACCCGGCACTGTTGCCTGCTGAATTCGGAGTGTCGCCAGCGGGTGAGCAGGCCGAGAACAGCACTACTGCGGCGAGTATTCCGGCCGTCGAAAGTAATGTCTTCTTGGGAAACATGTGATTCTCTTTTTACGTCGCTCGATCAGCGGAAAGTTCTCTTTCAAAACTACGCGACGAAGAAGACGTGATCGATGCCGGATGGTTGCCTGTCAGGCCACGACGAGACCCGGGGCACCATAAAGTCCGGGGCCATCGACGCTCAATTCGCCCAAATAGGTCTTCGCGGCCTCATAAGCCTCGGCGGTGAGTGTCGTGGTGTGGCTGAAGTCCAGGGGACTGACGCGCACCGGCTTCGGCCCCGGCACGTAGACCACGGGTACCTCGGCCGCGGCGATGGGCGCCTCCAGTACGGCCTGGTTCCGCATGCTGATCATCGCGGTGAACATCATCACCTCGGCGAAGGTTTGCGGGGTGCCGGGCATCTTGCCGGGGAAGGCACAGTCGAGGACGACGAGCGACTTCGCGCCCATGGCGAGTGCCTGGCGCATCGGCACGTTGGCGACCAGGCCGCCGTCGTAGAGCATGCGCTCCCCGAACGGCACCGGCGGATAGATCCCCGGGATCGCGCAGCTGGCCAGCAGAGGCGCCAGTACGGGCCCGGAACGGATGAGCAGCGGTTCGGCGGTGTCGACGTCGGTCGCGACGACGCCCAGCGGCAGCGCGAGATCCTCGAACCGGACGCCCTCGCCGATGTGCTCGTCGATGATCGCGGCGAGCCCGGTGTTGGGGAACAGGTTGGTCTTGCTGTGCCGCAGGGTCCGCACCTGGCTGAGCACGCCGCCGGGGAACGCCTCGTGCCGCGTCATCCGCGACCAGATCCGATCGAGCCGGGCGCCTGCCTCACCCTCGAGCGCGAGGACGGCGGCGTTCAGCGAACCCACCGAGGTGCCGACGACGAGGTCGGGCGCGATCCCTCTTTCGGTGAGCGCCCGCAGCATCCCGACCTGCATGGCGCCGAGACTGCCTCCACCGCCGAGGACGAAACCGATCGGCTGGGGCAGGTTCAAGGCGGCCATGCCCGGAATCTAGTCCTCCGCGCCGACCTTCGCCGGAGTGGCGTCTTCGACCGTGACGGCGGCGAGCGCCTTCTTCTTCTTGTAGCGCAGCAGGAAGAACACGGCGACACCCACCAGCACCCCGACGATCACCAGGCCGCCGGTGTTGAGCACGCCTTCGACCTTCTTGGCGGCCTCGCCGAGGGCGGCGCCGATGCCGATGTGGATGGCCGACCAGCAGGCCGCGCCCGCCGCGGCGGCGGGCAGGAACTTGCGGAACGGCAGCCCCGATGTCCCGGACGCCGCCGGGGTCAGCGTGCGGATCACCGGGAGGAACCGCGCGAAGAACACCGCCCACGCGCCTCGCCGTTCGAGCACGCCGGTCGCCTTGTCCCAGGCGTCGAGGCCGTACTTGCGGATCAGCTTCGTCTCACGCAGGCGCGGGCCGAAGCGTTTGCCGATCGCGTAGCCGAGCGAGTCGCCGAGTGCGGCGCAGACCGTCACGACGGCCCACAGGGTCAGGAACCGGGAGACCGACGTCGCCGTCGTGGCCGCGACCAGCAGCCCGGACTCGCCGGGCGCGATGAAGCCGAGCCCGATGGTGCATTCGGCGAACACCAGTCCGCCGGTCGCCGCGACCAGTCCCGGTTCCGGGAGACTCTGCAGCCAATTGAGAAGATCAGTTACCAACGCCACCAGGTCACTTTACTGATTCGTGACCTGGTGGGTGGCGATGTCGCGGAGAGGGTGACCGGAGTCACCGTGCCAGCAGCGAGCTGGCTTCCTGTGCGGCGGGTCCTTCGGCGGCGAGATGGGCCAAGTTCTCCGACAGCGGCTCGCCGCGGTGGGCCTTCGTCTGGGCGAAAAGGCGACCGGCGCGGTACGAGGAGCGTACGAGCGGCCCGGCCATGACGCCGGCGAAGCCCATCGCCTCGGCGGCGTTCGAGTGCTCGACGAACTCTTCGGGCTTGACCCACCGGTCCACCGGGTGGTGACGAGGTGAGGGGCGCAGGTACTGGGTGATCGTGAGGATCTCGCAGCCGGCGTCGACCAGGTCCTTCATCGCGGGCGCGACCTCTTCGGGGGTCTCGCCCATGCCAAGGATCAGGTTCGACTTCGTCACCAGGCCGGCCTCGCGAGCGCGGGTGATCACTTCGAGCGACCGCGCGTAGCGGAAACCGGGCCGGATCCGCTTGAAGATGCGGGGCACCGTCTCCACGTTGTGCGCGAGCACCTCGGGGCGGGAGCCGAAGACTTCGGCCAGCTGGTCGGGGTCGGCGTTGAAGTCGGGGATCAACAGCTCGACACCGGTACCCGGGTTCAGCGCGTGGATCTGGCGCACGGTCTCCGCGTACAGCCACGCGCCGCCGTCTTCGAGGTCGTCACGCGCGACACCGGTGACGGTCGAATAGCGCAGGCCCATCGCCTGGACGCTTTCGGCGACCTTGCGCGGCTCGGTGCGGTCCAGCTCGGCAGGCTTGCCGGTGTCGATCTGGCAGAAGTCACAGCGCCGAGTGCACTGGTCGCCACCGATCAGGAACGTCGCCTCACGGTCTTCCCAGCATTCGTAGATGTTGGGGCAACCGGCTTCTTCGCAGACGGTGTGCAGGCCTTCGCGGCGCACCAGGCCTTTGAGTTCGGTGAACTCCGGACCCATCCGCGCGCGCGTCTTGATCCACGGCGGCTTCTTTTCGATGGGAGTCTGGGAATTCCGGACCTCGAGCCGCAACAGCTTGCGGCCATCTGGGGCAGCACTCACTCCGTCACCCTACGCCCGCCGGAGCAGTGGTCGCCGCTCACGCGGGGTCGGGGGTGACGCCCGTCAACTTGGTGGTCACGTCCCACAACGCGGCGCCGAGCGATTCGCTCCTCGCGGCCGTCAGAGGACGCACCTTGACCGGGGCGCCGCGAAGTCCGCCGAGCCCGCGAGGGCCGATGTAGTCGCCGCCTTCGACCTCGGGGGAGGTCGCCGCGAACAGCTGCGGCAGCGTGCCCTGGCGGGCGTTCTGCGCGATGAAGATCTCGCCGATCCGGTTGCCCGCGCCGACGAGCGCGCGCACCACCGGGTTGCGGTAGGAGCGGGCCATCCCCGAACCGAGTCCGGTCCATGTGTAGCCGGGGTGTGCCGCGACGCTGACGACGTCCTCGCCCGCGGCGCGCAGCCTGCGGTCGAGTTCGAGCGCGAACACCTGATTGGAGAGTTTCGACTGGCCGTAGGCCGAACCCGGGTTGTACATCCGGCGTTCGAAGTTCGGGTCGGCGACGTCGATGCGCGCACCTGTCGCCGCGACACTCGACAAGGTCACGACACGCGCTCCCGAGCCGTCGCGCAGCGACGGCATCAGCAGCCAGGTCAGCACCGCGTGCCCGAGATGGTTCGTGCCGAACTGGGTCTCGAAGCCGTCTTTGGTGTGACCGCGCGGCGTCGCCATCACGCCCGCGTTGTTGACCAGGACGTCGAGCTTGCCGCCAGTCAGTTCCTGGACCTTCTTCACGGCTTCGCGGACCGAGTCGAGATCGGCGAGGTCCAGCCGGACGAGTTCGGGCACTTCCCCGGTCGCGGCCGCGCGAACCTGCTCCAGCGCCTTGGCGCCGCGCTCCGGCGACCGGCAGCCGAGCAGCACGCGGGCCCCCTTGCCCGCGAGCACCTCGGACATGCGCAGTCCGAGCCCCGAGTTCGCCCCCGTGACGAACACGGTCCGGCCGGTCTGATCAGGGATGTCGGCTTCGGTCCAGCGCGCGTGAGCAGCCATGTCGGTACCTAACTACATCGTCGGCAGCGTCGCCACGCCGGATCAGGCGCTCGGCGCGAGCAACCGGAGCAGGTGACCCATGGGGCTGCGGCGGCGGGCGGGTTTCGCGTGCCGTCCGTGCCGGAGCAGGGTGGCGAACGCGCTGCCGACCTTGGTGATCTCTTCGGCCGGTTCGTTGCCGTCGGCCAGTCCCGCCGTCAGCGCGAGAGTGCGCAGTTCGGCTTCGTGCGACGGGATCAGCGCGGGGCGCCGTTCGAGGGCCGCGTCGAGAACGGCGCGGAGGGTCTCGTGCTCGGCGGTGGCGCTGTTCCAGGCGCGGGTGACGGCTTCGACCCTGTCGAGCGCGAGGTCCTGGTCGGCGTAGTCCGGATCGGTCATCTCGGCGCGGAGGTGACCGGCGAACACCTGGTTCCACTTGTACCGAAGCGCGAGCAGGAGCTCGTCCTCGGTGGCGAAGTACTTGGTGGCGCCAGGGATTGCTTCGAGTGAGATCGCGTCGGACGGGTGGTGACCCGCCTGGCGCAGTGCGGCTTCGAGGATGTCGCGCCGCTGGTAGAAGTCGTTCCAGCTCATGATTATGGGCTCCCCTCCGTGACCCGGTTCATACCGCAGGTTTGCGGCATACTCCCGGTACGGACCTGACAGGAGCCAACATACCATGGGTATGGAGTGGGACCGGCGGCGTAAAGTTGTGAAGGTGGCGACAATGAGGTCAAGGCGGCTGGACTATTCCGAGTCCACCCGGTCGGCACTCGTCGAGAGTGCTGTGGAGCTGTTCACCAAACGCGGGTACGCCGGCACGTCTCTCGACGAGATCGCCAAGCGGGCCAGGGTGACGAAGGGCGCGCTCTACCACCATTTCAGTGGGAAGCAGGCGCTGTTCGAGGCTGCCTTCGACACGGTCGAGAGCCAGGTCTTCGACCGGCTCGAAAAGATCATGAACGGCCCGGCCTCGCCGTGGGAGCGGGCGCTGTCGGGGCTTCGCGGCTTCCTGCAGAGCTGCCTCGACCCGGCGTACCAGCGCATCGCGATCCACGAGGCGCCGGTGGTGATGGGCTGGGAGCGCTGGCGCGAGGCGGAAGAACGGTGCAGTTTCGGCCTGGTCCGCACCGGGATCCAGGCGCTCATCGAGGTCGGCGAGGTCGACGACGTCCCGGTGGACGTCACCGCGCGGCTGCTGTTCGGCGCTTTGTCGAGCGCCGCCATCGAGATCGCGAGTTCACCGGAGCCGAAGAAGGTCAGCGCCCAGGTCGAGGAGGTCCTGGTGCGGCTGCTCGTCGGATTCCGCCGGGTTCCGCCCGCCGAGCACGGGAAAGCGAGCTGACGAAGCCGTCTATAGGGTGGCTTCGTGGACCTCAGGATCTTTACCGAGCCCCAGCAGGGGGCCAGCTACGAAGACCTGCTCCGGGTGGCCAAGGCCACCGAGGACGCGGGCTACGACGCCTTCTTCCGCAGCGATCACTACTTGAAGATGGGTTCGGCGACCGGCCTGCCCGGGCCGACCGACGCGTGGATCACCCTCGCGGGTCTCGCCCGTGAGACCAGCCGTGTCCGGCTGGGCACCCTCGTCACCGCCGCCACCTTCCGGCATCCGTCGGTGCTGGCGATCTCGGTCGCGCAGGTGGACCAGATGTCCGGCGGCCGTGTCGAACTCGGCCTCGGATCGGGCTGGTACGACGACGAGCACACCGCGTACGGCCTCGACCTGCCGCCGATCAAGGAGCGGTTCGACCGGTACGCCGAGCAGCTCGCCGTCGTCACCGGGCTGTGGGAAACGCCGGAGGGGGAGACGTTCTCCTTCGACGGCGAGCACTACAAGCTCGTCGGCTCGCCAGGCCTGCCCAAGCCCGCGCAGCGGCCCCGGCCGCCGGTGATCATCGGCGGTGGCGGCAAGAAGCGCACCCCGGCGCTCGCCGCCCGCTACGCCGACGAGTTCAACCTGCCGTTCGTGGGGCCCGACTTCGCCGCCGAGCAGTTCGGCCGCGTCGACGACGCCGCACGCCAGATCGGCCGCGATCCCAAGGAGATCCTCCGTTCGGCCGCGCTCGTCGTCGCCGTCGGCCGTGACGAGGCCGAGGTCGCCAAGCGCGCCGGCGTGATCGGCCGTGAGGTTTCGGAGCTGCGGGAGAACGGGCTCGCGGGGACGCCGTCGGAGGTCGTCGAGAAGATCGGGCAGTGGCGCGAGAAGACCGGGATCACCCGGCTCTACCTGCAGCTGCTGGACCTTTCGGATCTGGACCAGATCGAGCTGATCGCTTCCGAGGTCGCTCCTCAGCTGGACTGAAGTACGTGAAGGCCCCCTTCATTGCGCTAGACGCGGTGAAGGGGGCCTTCATGTACTTGGGTCAGTTCTGCAGGGCGAAAGTGACGCCGGGGGCGGCGGGTGCCTCGGGACGCGGCAGCCAGCGCTCGTCGTTCACCGGGAGGTCGCCATCCAGCGCGGCGAGCACGGCTTCGCGCGCCATCGGCAGCACGGAAGCCACGGTGACCTCGCGGTCGAGCTCGTAGGAAAGCGAAGTGACGCCCGCGTCCCGGATGCCGCACGGGACGATCTTGTCGAAGGCACCGAGGTCGGGGTCGCAGTTCAGCTCGAAACCGTGCATGGTCACGCCGCGCTGGACGCGGATGCCGATCGCGGCGATCTTCCGCTCGACGCCGCGGTCGTCGGCCGGGATCCAGACGCCGCTGCGGCCCTCGACCCGGCCGGTGTGCACGCCGAGCTGATCGCAGACGGTGATCAGGGCCTCTTCGAGACGCCGGACGTAGTGCACGACGTCGATCGGGTCGGCGAGTTTGATGATCGGGTACCCGACCAGCTGACCTGGCCCGTGCCAGGTGATCTTGCCGCCGCGGTCGACGTCGATCACCGGGGTGCCGTCAGTCGGCCTGTCCTCGGCTTCGGTGCGCTTGCCCGCCGTGTACACCGACGGGTGCTCCAGCAGCAGCATGGTGTCCGGGCCATCACCGTCGGCACGCGCTGTCACGTGCTTTCGCTGGAGTTCCCAGGCTTCGGTGTAGTCGATCGTCCCGATCTCGCGGACGTCGACGGGCTCGGCGGAGGCGCGGCATGACGTGGTCGAAGAGCTCACGTCAGCGACACTACGCCGGGTCTTCCGGCAGGGGGAGCAGGCCCAGCCCGGCCGCCGAAATCAGGCCGACGCCGCCCACGGCGAGTACGGATCCCGCGGTGTCGGTCAGCCAATGCACGCCCAGCACGATGCGACAGAGCGCACCGACCGCCGTCGCCGCGGCGGCGATCGTCATCGCGAGCCGCGCCAGATGCGGACGGGTCCACGCGCACAGCAGCACCGCGACGAACCCGGTGCACGCGACGGCGACCACGTGTCCGCTCGGATAGCTCAGATCGGGGAATTCGCGAGGCCGTTCCCGGTAGAAGACCGGTTTCGCGATCAAGCTGGTCATCCGGCACAACAGCAGGACGACGGCCAGTTTGACGCACAACACGGTCAGGTCCCGGCGGCGCCAGGCGAGCACCGCCAGCACCGCGCCGAGCGCGAACGGGAGGACCGGGCCGAGGACGTTCGTGACCAGACCCGCCACGTGCCCGGAGGCCTGGGTGTGCTGGCCGCGGAACGCGTCGGCGAGGGCGACGTCCACCGGCGGCGGCCGCTGGTCGACGTACAACCCGAGGGTGACGAAACCGATCAGCAGCAGCGTTCCGGCGAGGGTGTACAGGCCGCGCCGCACGGTCATGTCGCGGCGGCCAGCGCGTCCTCGAGGGTCGGATGGCGGAACGCGTAACCCGCCTCCTCCAGTACCCGGGGCAGGGCGCGCTGCCCGAACAGCGCCATCTCCTCGGCCGCCTGCCCGAGGGCGATCTTCATGGCGAAACCCGGCACCTGCCAGATCGCCGGCCGGTGCACGGCGCGGGCCAAGGTCTTCGTGAAGGCGGCGTTCGTGGCGGGCTGCGGTCCGCAGAGGTTCACGGGACCGGACAGAGATTCGTTCTCCAGCGCGAAAACGATCGCGCCGACCTCGTCGTCGAGCGAGATCCAGGGCATGTACTGCTTACCGCCGCCGAGTTTCCCGCCGAGCCCCAAGCGGAACAGCGGCCGCAGGACGTCCAGGAGCCCGCCATCGCGCGCAAGCACCAGCCCGGTGCGGACGCGGACGACCCGGGCACCCGCGGTGGCCGCGCTCTCGGTGGCGCCCTCCCACGCGGTGCAGAGCCCGGCGAGGAAACCGCGCCCGACCGGACTCGATTCGTCCACAATGGAGGGACCGGGATCGCCGTAATAGCCGACGGCGGAGGCGTTGACCAGCACGGGGATCCCGTGCTCGGCGACGGCTTCCGCGAGTACCTCGGTCGGTTCGACCCGGCTGTCGAGGAGTACCTGTTTGCGGGCCGCGCTCCAGCGCCCCGGCAGCAGGGGCGCGCCCGCGAGGTTCACCACGGCGTCGACCCCGTCGAGCGCGCCGTCGGCGATCTCCCCGGCCGGGGGATCCCAGCGGCGCTCGTCGGCCGCCCGCTCCTCCCGGCGCACAAGGCGGACCACTTCGTGCCCGGACCGGCGTAACCGGGTCGTCAGGGAGGTGCCGATCAGTCCGCTCGCGCCCGCGATCAGAACTCGCATGATCCGATCGTGTCCTATCCGCGATCCGGTCGCACGCTCAGGTTCTTCAGTTGCCCGGCGACGTCGGAGGCGGCGGTGAGCAGCACCAGCACCGGGATCGTCGCGGCGGGGCGGAGCCGGTAACTGCCGCGTTTGTCCTGCTCGACGATTCCGGCGCCGGTCAGCGCCTTGAGGTGGTGGTACAGCTGGCCGGGAGACCCGAGTTCGGCGGCTTCCTGCAGGGCGGGCGCGGTCTGCGCGCCCTTCTCGGCCAGCGTCCGCACGAGCGCCACTCGCGCGGTGCTGGACAGGGCCGCGAGCACTTCGACCCGCGGCCCGTCCGCGAACGCCAGCATCGGGCCGGGCGTGACGTTGATCGCCCAGCTCAATTCGAGGGGCTCGGTGAGTTCGCCGTGGTAGCCGACCAGGCCGCCGGGGCTCGCCGCGGGCTCGGCCTGGTGCTCGCTGTGCTGGTTTTCGAGCGCGGCGACCCGTGCTTCCAGGGCGGCGATCCGGTCGGCGAACTCAGCGTTCATGCCGGTTATCTATACCGTCGCCTCAGCGGAGCGCTCGTTCCAGGGCGGTGAACCGCGCCGGGTCGGACAGCGCCGCGAGCACGAGATCGATGAGCGGCACGGCGTTCTGCATGTCCTGGTCGCTCACGCCGGTGAGCAGGACGGCGGCCGTACCCGATCGTCCGCCCGGCCAACGGACGGAAAGACCGATGGTCAGCGAACGCGGCAGGCTTCCGCCCTTGAAGAGCACTTCGCTCGCTCCGGGCGGTACGCGGTCCGCCAGCGGCTTCGCGAGGATCTCGCGCGCGGGTGTGTAGAGGCCCTTCGCGATACTGCGGTGAAGCGAGAACAGTTCCGACGCCGACCCTTGGCCGTGCCCCTTGATCCACGGCCACTGGGCATCGGAGGTGCCCGGCATGTCCGGCCAGCGCTCGAAGGCTTCGGCGCGGAACCGCGGATCGCGGACGAACCGTCGTGCGACCGCGTCGCCCATCGCCCGCCGGACGCCGACCGGGCTGCCGGGCGGGGGCGCGTACTCCGGCATCATCAGCATCAGGACCTCGCCGCCCAGCGAACGGGTGTCCGGCCTCGGCCAACCGCCCCGCGCCGCCGCCCGCCGGAGGGCGGGATCGCCGAGGCGGATGCGGAGATAGTCGGTCGCTGCGTTGTCGCTGAAGAGGATCATCGCTTCGGCGAGCCTCGCCAGGGGGACGCGCTGTTCGGGGTCCTTGGCGATACCGAAGTCGTCGCGGGGGACGCCCAGCCAATTGAGCGCCTGGAAATGCGCGCGGCCGTCGGCGACGAAGGGGTGGTGAGCGTCCCAGTCGCCCATCCGGATCTGTTCCTTCGGGTCGAGCCTGCCCTCGGTGACCGCGACGGCGTACGCGCTGAGATGCACGACCTTGATGGACGAGGCCAGCACACGCCGGGCGTCGGCGTCGCGCGCGGTACGGCGTCCCGCGCCGTCGTCGATCAGGACGGAGACATCGCCGCGGTGGGCGGCGATCCAGTCGAGCCAGCCCTGTGCGGTCGTCGTGTCCGGCTGGGCCGCGCTCGCGGTTCCCGGCAGCAGCAACGTCGCCGATCCCGCGGCGGCACCGGCCAGCAGATGGCGTCTCGTCAGCATGGGTGACATCCTTCCTCTAGTTTTCCGTAATTCCGGAATACTAGAGTTCCGGTGGCCTGTCAAACCCTCGCAAGTAGGTGACGAATTGCGGAGAGAAAGAAGAAGGCCCCCGCCCCGCCGAAGCGGGACGAGGGCCTTGATCGGCTACCCGAGGATCAGAGACCGAGCTCGTCCTCGAAGTTGCCCTCTTCCAGACGCTGCTTGATCGTCGTGACGAAGCGGCCCGCGTCGGCCCCGTCCACCAGGCGGTGGTCGTAGGTCAGCGGCAGGAACGCCATCGACCGGACGGCGATCGTGTCGTTGCCGTCGGCGTCCGCGATCACGACCGGGCGCTTCACGACCGCGCCGGTACCGAGCATGCCGGACTGCGGCTGCACGATGATCGGCGTGTCGAACAGGGCGCCGTTGGAGCCGATGTTCGTGATCGTGAAGGTGCCGCCCGACAGCTCGTCCGGCTTGATCTGGCCCGAACGCGCGCGGCCCGCGAGGTCCGCGATGCGGTGCGCGAGACCGGCGAGGCTGAGCTCACCCGCGTCGTGGATGACCACCGACAGCAGACCCTTTTCGGTGTCCACCGCGATCCCCAGGTGCACCGCACCGTGGTAGGTGATCTCCTTCGTGTCCTCGTTGTAGGACGCGTTGACGTTCGGGTGCTGCTTGAGCGCCTCGACGGTGGCCTTCGCGAAGAACGGCAGGAACGTCAGGTTGACGCCCTCGCGCTCCTTGAAGGCAGCCTTCGCCCGCTGACGCAGCTTGGCGACCTTCGTGACGTCCACCTCGTGGACCTGCGTGAGCTGCGCGGAGATCTGCAGCGACTCGCGGGTCTTCGTGGCGGTGATCTGACGGATCCGGCTGGCCTTCTGCACGGTGCCGCGCAGAGCGGCGAGCTCCGGCGAAACCGCGGCCTTGCGCGGAGCCGACGGGGCGGCGGCGGGAGCCGGGGCGGCGGCAGCGGGCTGCGCGGCGGGAGCCTGGGCGGCCTTCTGCTTGGCCTCGGCGGCCGCGAGCACGTCCTGCTTGCGGATGCGGCCACCGACACCGCTGCCGGTCAGCGACGACAGGTCGATGCCGTGCTCCGTAGCGAGCTTGCGGACCAGCGGCGTCACGTACGGCGCGTTGTCCGAGCCGTTGTCGCTGCTCGCCGCCGGCTTCGGGGCCTCGGCCTTGGGAGCCGGGGCGGGCTTCGGCGCGGGAGCCGCTTCGGCCTTGGGTTCGGGCTTCGGTTCCGGTTTGGGTTCCGGCTTCGGCTCGGGCTTGGGTTCCGGCTTGGGCTCGGCCTTCGGAGCCGGGGCGGAACCGGCGGCACCGATCACCGCGAGCACCCCGCCGACCTCGACGGTCTCGTCCTCACCGGCGCGGATCTCCAGCACGGTGCCGGCGACCGGGGACGGGACCTCGGTGTCGACCTTGTCCGTGGAGATCTCGAGCAACGGCTCGTCGACCTCGACGCTCTCGCCGACCTGCTTGAGCCACCGGGTGACGGTGCCCTCGGTGACGCTCTCGCCCAGCTCGGGCAGCTTCACCTCGGTGCCTTCACCACCCGAAGCCGGCGCGATGTCCGGCTGGGACGGCGCGGAGGCCTCCTCCTGCGCGGGCTCCGGCTCGGGCTCGGGCTGCGCCTCTTCGGCGGCGGGCTCGGCGGAACCGGAGGACTCCGGCACCCCGCCGGTCCCGTCGTCGATGACGGCGAGCTCGCCGCCGACCTCGACGGTCTCGTCTTCCTGCGCGCTGATCTTCACGACCTTGCCGGCGACCGGGGACGGGACCTCGGTGTCGACCTTGTCCGTGGAGATCTCGAGCAACGGCTCGTCGACCTCGACGGTGTCGCCCTCCTGCTTCAACCACCGGGTGACGGTGCCCTCGGTGACGCTCTCACCGAGCTCCGGCAACGTGACGGAGTAGGCCATCGTTCGCTGACTCCCTTGATATGTCTTGCTTGGTCTGATTCTTCGACGGTGAGACGTCAGCTGTGGACGTGCAGCGGCTTGCCCGCGAGGGCGAGGAACGCTTCACCGAGGGCCTCGGTCTGGGTGGGGTGCGCGTGGATGAGGGGAGCCACGTCCTCGGGGAACGCCTCCCAGCTGTAGATCAGCTGTGCTTCGCCGATCAGCTCGCCGACGCGGTCGCCCACCATGTGCACGCCGACGACCGGCCCTTCCGGAGCCTTGATCAGCTTGACCCCACCGGAGGTCTTGAGGATCTGGCTCTTGCCGTTGCCGCCGAGGTCGTAGGTGAAGGTGGTGACCTCGGAGCCGTACTTCTCCTTCGCCTGCGACTCGGTGAGCCCGACCGAAGCGACCTCGGGGTGCGAGTAGGTGACGCGCGGGATGCCGCTCTCGTCGATCACGCGCGGCTCCTGGCCGGCGATCTCTTCCGCGACGAAGATGCCCTGCTGGAACCCGCGGTGCGCGAGCTGCAGGCCGGGGACGATGTCACCGACGGCGTAGACGTTCGGCAGGTTGGTGCGCAGGCGGTCGTCGGTGAGGACGAAGCCGCGCTCCATCTTGACGCCGGCCTCCTCGTACCCGTGCCCGGCCGAGTTCGGGCCGCGGCCGACGGCGACCAGCAGCAGGTCGGCTTCCAGCGTCTCGCCGGATTCCAGTGACACGCTCACACCGTTGTCGTCCTGCTTGGCGCCGGTGAACCGGACACCGGTCTTGAAGCCGATCTTGCGACGACGGAAAGCGCGCTCGAGCTGCTTGGACGCGTACTCGTCCTCGTTCGGGACCAGGCGGGGCAGCGCCTCCACGATGGTGACGTCGACGCCGAAGGACGCCCAGACGGACGCGAATTCGACACCGATGACACCACCGCCGAGGACGATGACCTTCTTCGGAATGTAGTCCAGCGAAAGCGCCTGCTCGCTCGCGATGATGCGGCCGCCCAGCTCGAGGCCGGGCAGCGTCTTCGAGTACGAGCCGGTGGCGAGAATGACGTTCTTGCCGGTGTAGCGGGTGCCTTCGACCTCGACGGTCGTGCCGCCGACGAACGTTCCGGTGCCCTCGACGAGGTTCACCTTGTGCGCCTTGGCCAGGCCCTGGAGGCCCTTGTACAGGCGGGAGACGATCCCGTCCTTGTACTTGTTGACCCCGGCGATGTCGATGCCTTCCAGCACGGCCTTGACACCGAAGGTCTCGGCGTCGCGGGTCTCGTCGGCGACCTCCGCCGCGTGCAGGAGGGCCTTGGTCGGGATGCAGCCTCGGTGGAGGCACGTCCCGCCAAGCTTGTCCTTTTCGATCAGGGTGACGGAAAGGCCCAGCTCGGCCGCGCGGAACGCGGCGGCGTAGCCGCCCGATCCGCCACCCAGGATCACAAGGTCGGCGGAGGTGTCGGTCACTTCAATAACTCCTCGGCAAGCGGTAGGGGTGGAGCTCTGGCGCCGCTTCGCGCGGTATACGCGCGCGCGGACACTTGCCATCTTGTCACTACGTGTGGAGAGCCTGCGACCTAGGCCGCGTCCTGTGACCCACGGGACACGGCCCGCGTGGGTCACCACGGGGAGCACACGCCCGAGTCGGGATAATGGACATCGGACACGAGTGGGAAGTGAGGTGGTCGGAGTGGGTCTGTTCGACTCGCTGCGCCGGCGCTCCAAAGGCGGGCAAAAGCCCGGTACGCTGCGGAAAGCCTCTTCAAACGACTTCAAGCATCTCGAGGAGTGGGCCTCTTCGAGGACCGGTGTCGAGGCCTATGTGGAGCCCAAGACCAACGTCACGGAGACCACCGTCGTCCTCATCGCCCATGACGGCGAGTGGACCAGGCGCCGGATCGAGAGCCTGGACGCGGCGCAGCAGTTCGGCCGCAAACGGTCCATCCCCGTGTACGAGGTCGCCCGGGTCGGCTACCCGAAGCGGATGCGGGAGTACACCGAGCGTAAGAAGCGCGGCGAAGCCTGAGGCCCTGGTGATCGCGGGACCGTGGTCCGTGAAGGACTCCTTGAGGGACTCTGGGTCTCTCAAGGAGTCCTTCACGGACTCGAACACGCACCTCTAGCCCCAGTAGTCCCACCAATCACAGCGATGGCGCGTGAAGGTGCCGTCCCAAGTACGTGAAGGACCCCTTCACGTACTTCGAGCGACCAGGGTGCCGGAAAGCGTCGGTCACGGTGGTCTTGAGTGGCGATTCGGGTTATTGAGGGGTAAGGCAAAAGGTGGAGTGCTCGCGGAAGCTTGTTTCGCGACTCTGACCTCCAGAGGCTTGCCGACCGTCCACAGAGGACGCGAATCACGGGAAATGTCTGCTTGCTCCTAGTTTGACCGTATCGGTAAGTACGTGATGGCCCCCTTCCTTGCGTCTAGCGCAAGGAAGGGGGCCATCACGTACTTACCTGCCCGAGCCAGCGCGAAAACCGCCGGACCGCGAACCACTCCTGGCATCGACCCTCAAGGTAGGCAACGAGGCCTTGACGGACCGACGAGCGCCGCTGGACCCATACGCCACGCTTGCCTTACCCCTCAATAACCTGCCATACCACTCACGAGGCCTGTGCCAGCAACAGCAGGTGCCGCTCGAGCAGCGCCCGGAACGTCGGGTGCACGGTCGTGCCCAAAGCCGGGTCGATCTCGACCGTCCGCCACTGCTCCCCGGCGGCGGTGAGCAGCACGACGGCCGGGTCCGCGATCACGACGACGCCGCCTTCCGCGCGGAGTTCCGCCGTCCCGAGAAGCCGGGGGAAGACGACGTCGGCGGGCAGGCCGTCGCAGGTCAGCAGGAACTCTCTGTAATCAGCGGGCAGCCGGAGTCCGAGGCGTGCTTCGGCCGAGTCGATGTTCCTGGCCGAGGCCGCCGGGGGCACGGTGCCGCCGCCGCGCAGCCGGAGGATGCCCGCGATCATCTCGCGCCACGATCCGGTGTCCGGCGGGTAGCGCTCGTACAGCGCCGCGACCAGCGCTCCTGCGCACAGCCCCGTCCACTCGCCGAGTCCGAGCGGGTCGGCTCCGGTGGCTAGACGCGGCGCGAGCCGTCGTGTCGCGGCGAGCACGGCGACGTCCGGGCGGCCCTGGCGCGAGGCGATCCCGGCCCAGGCGTCGAGGTCGCCGCGCGAGACGGCGTCGCGTAACCGGTCCGGACGCGATGGCCCGAGGTGCGAGACGACCTCGCCGATC
Source organism: Amycolatopsis sp. WAC 01375 (assembly GCF_003947325.1). NCBI lineage: Bacteria > Bacillati > Actinomycetota > Actinomycetes > Pseudonocardiales > Pseudonocardiaceae > Amycolatopsis > Amycolatopsis sp. WAC 01375. Next base: position 80,880 of record NZ_QHHW01000045.1, on the reverse strand, counting down.
GGGGAGCCGCCGAGCAGACCGTCGAGATCGGACACTCGCCGGGCGAGGTACTCGTCGTGGGCACGTTCCTCGGCGTCGAGATCGAGCGGAGTCAGCGCGGCCGCCCATTCCGGCCGCGCGCCGTACGCCTCGAAGAGCATCGCCCACGCGCGGGCCTGCACGGCGCCGGGAACGAGCGCGGTGACGGGACGTTCGGTGAGCGCGTGCCAATGCGTGATCAGCCTGTCGGCTTCCGCCATCGCCCCGGACGCGGCGAACAACAGTGCCGCGTGCGCGATCCGGTCGTCGAGCGTCGCGTCTTCACCGCTCAGCACATCCTTTATCGCACCTTCGAGATACGCGTCCCTGTCCACGGAAACGACCTTGCCACAACGGGGTTCGCCCTGCCCGCCGCCTCATGGGGCAGTTCATCGGGCCATGCGTTGACGGCTGCTCCATTCGGCAGCCACGCTGGTGACATCCGCATCGACCGGATCGACCGGACGGCGTCGCGCCGGATTTCCCGCGACGCCGAATCCGATTGTTCTCCGCGCGTGGATGACAAAAGGGGTGGGGAATGGCCGTCACTTCCATCGGCATGGTGTTCTTCCCGCACTGCGACCTGCACGTCGCGCGGACCGGAACACCTCCGCTCCGGGTGTCCTTCCAGGCACTGACCTTCGACGACGGCAAACCCGATCGCTACGCGCTCGCGGACATCACCAAGGAATGCGCCTTCGATTTCTTCGCGCCCCACAAAGAGGTCGGGAAGCGGCTGGAAGGTCTCCCGTCCGTCGACCCGCTGACCGGCTTGGTGACCGCGAGGGAACTGGGCGTCTTCCTGTTCCAGGTGCGCTGGCGGGAGATCTACCTGGTCGGTCGCCTGCAGGTACATGATCGCGCCGAGTCCTGGTGGTTCGGCAATGACTCCATCACCACGGCGTTCGAACCGGATCGGCCGGGAAATCCGGGGGTGGCGCACGCGCAGCCGTCGCTCTACGCGAAGTTCAGCGACGACGCCACGGGCGCCGATCGAATCGGGGACATCACCGGGCACGGCTACGTGACGCTGACTCCCGACGACGCGGCGAAGCTCGCGATAACACCGCAGGGCCGTCTGCGCGGGCTCGCCGAAACAGTGGATCCCACCCTGCCGACGGGGATCAAAGGCACTTTTCTCGGCGTGACGAACGGCTTGCCGGTGCGGGTGGTCGACTACGCGAAGACCCGCCAGGACCTGATCCCGGTGCAGACGCCCGACGTGGCGCACGCGGATGACCTGGCCGACATCGTCTTCATCCCGGAAGGGTTCATCGACGACCCCGCCGACCGCGCCCTGTTCGACGAAGTCGTCACCAAGACCGTGCAGGACATCTTCGACAAGCCGAGGCATGAGCCGTACGCGATGCTCGAAGGGAGCTTCAACATCTTCAAGGCTTTCCTGCCCTCGCGCGAGCATTATCTCACTACGGGTTTCCGGGTCACGGACGAGAATTTCTCCAAGGCGATCCCCATTCCTTTCAACGGGAAAGCGGGCGAGAAGGAAACCAGCTACACGATGCAGCAACTGGTGGCCAGGGTCGGCCTGCCGATGCACAACGAAAGCCGGTTCGACCCGCTGTCGATCTGGATCACGCAGAGCCTCAAGGATTTCGACCCGAACCTGGTGGACAGCCAGCTGATCGCCCGGTGGAAGACCCACGACGCGGCGGGGATCCTGCACGCGCGCGACACGGTCTTCGGTATGTATCTCGGCAGGCGTGCCGGCGATCGGCCGTTCGGGTCTTCGACCCCTCAGGTGACCCCGCCGCCCGCGGACACCCCGTCACCGGCGCTCAGCGCTTTCGTCGCGAGGGTCTACGAGTTCTACGACTTCGGCAACACCCGCGGGCTGACCCCCGATCCGCGACGTCACCCGCCGGAACGCCACGGGGGCAACCGGGAGAATCCCGGCGGCTCGCTCATGCGGTACCTCGGCGGTCTGCGATACGGGTTCGCGCCGTTCCATCCCATCGGCCCGAACTGGGTGCCCGACGCCACGAAGTTCAAACCGAGCCGGGGCCTGGTCGCCATGATCTGCTACGACGACCTGCAGGGCGGGTCGAACATCGACGCCCGTACCACCGCCGCGCAGACGATGGGCAGCGCGCGCACGCTGCAGATCGTCTACGCGGACACCGTCGACAAACGGGAGATGCGGCGCCGCGACCCACTGGCCGGGGTGGTTCCGGACATCGCGGGCGTCGCGAATGTCGTGGCACACGAGTTCGGGCACAGTTTCAACCTCGGTGACGAATACGAGTCGGCGAACGGCGACGGCCGGGCGGCCACGCAGACGACCGATGCCGATTTCGACAACCTCACGGTGCTGGGATTCCTGCGTGACCCGAGTTCGCCCGCCCCCGGCAGGCTGGTCGATCCGACGAAGATCAAATGGCTCGAACTGCCGAGAGCGGTCCTGTCGGCGAAGCTTCAGGTGCCTTCGGAGAATGTCGCGGGCGGGATCAAGGTGACGATCGATCCTCGCTACATCGGCAAATGGGAGCAGGCGGAAAAGGACGGGCTCGAAGTCCATCTGCGCAATTTCTCGATCACCCTCCAGGGGCGGCAGCTTCCCTTGGCGAGCGCCACCGGTCAGCACCTCGCCGGGCTGAAGGTGAGCGCGGTCGATCGGACGAAAGGCACCTTCGTCCTGACAGGGGCGGCCTCACCGCTGCCCGTGTACGCGCGTGGGTCCGTGGTCTACGTGCCGCTCAAGAACCAGGACGGTGCGGTGGTTCCCATCGTGCACCCGAAGGTGAAGGAGCGGATCTTCGTGGTGAAGGGCCCGATCAACCTGGACGAGGACCACGAGCACGTCCGGGACAAGGACGACAAGCCCCAGGACATCGAAGGGTTCACGCCACCTTGCAACTCGACAAGGACCATCGGCTTCTTCGAAGGCGGGAACGAGTTCTCCGGTGGCTTCTACCGGCCTTCCGGGTCGTGCAAGATGCGCAACCACATCGGTGAGGGGAACTTCTGGACGGAGGTCGGCCAAGACGCCGGTGCCTTCTGTTACGTCTGTAAATGGCTGATCGTCAACCGGGTGGACCCGGGCTATCACGCGATTCTCAGTGCCGCCTTCTATCCAGGGGAGCTGTGAAATAGCCGGGCCGGGCATGTTCGAGAAGGTCCTCGTCGAGATAGGGCAGGCCACCCTCCCGCTGCGTGACGCCGTGCGCTCGCCGGAGGCGTTCATCGTCTTCATGCAGAAGCTGGGCTGGCGGGTGGATGCCGTTCCACCCGCGCTGTCCGGACTCACGGCGGGGCTCGACACCCTCATGGATTCCCTGCGCGGCCTGCTCGGCGACGGAGGCCTTACCGTCGGTGGAAGCCCGTCCTCCGGGATCGAAGCCGAGTTCGACCCCGATGCCGTGGCCCGGGTGCTCAGCGCGGTGCAGGCCGTCATCGCCGGTGTCAACGGGATCGCCGCCGCGCCGGATTCGGCGATCCCGGAGTCCTTGCGGGTGGACGGGTTCCGGGAGAAGTTCCCCGGGCAGTTGCTCGACTTCCTGATCGTCACGTACCTGCGGCGCCACCATCCCGCCCTCGGCTTCGGGCTGCACAGTGTCGGTGTGATCAAGGGAAAGTACGCGCCGGCGGCCGGTAATCGCCCGCCGTACGCGCACATCACCTTCGATCCGGCCGCACTTCCCCGGTTGCTCGGCGAGCCGGGGCAGCTGCTCAAGGACGCTTTCGCCTGGGGGGAAGCGAACTTCGACTTCGCCGCGCTGGCTTCGCAGGTCGACAACCTTCTGATGAGCCTCGGGGTGGACGTCGACGTGCGGACGTTGCCGTCGAAGACCGCCGCGGTGCTGCGGGACGTCGAGCACGATCAGACGGCACCGTTGGTCAGGGCGGTCACGGGCACCGTTTTCGAACGGCTCCTCGCCCAGAACCGGCGGCTGGCGGCCGAAATCCGGCTGATCGAACTACCGGGAGCCGGCGGCGTCCCGCCGGGATTGGCGCTGCTGCCGTACTTCACCGGCACCCTGGGGGCCGAACTGCCCTTGACCGACGATCTCACCCTTCTCATCCGGAGCGAGCTCGATTTCGAAGGCGGCATCGCCCTCCGGATCCGTCCCGGTCAAGGGATCGAGACCGTCGTCGGTTTCGAAAAGGACTCACCCGGCAAGGTCGACGGCGCCATCGAGGTGACCGTCGAGCGCGGGGACAAGGCGGCCGAGCCCAATCTCCTGATCGGCTCGAAGGGCGGCACGAGGCTGCAGTTCCACAAGATCGCCGCGACCGGGGGCGTCCGGATCAGTGACGGCGTGGACGTTTTCGCCGAGTTCGAGATCAAGGGGCTCGAGTTCGTCTTCAAACCGGGCGGGGCCGACGGCTTCATCGCGAAGCTCCTGCCGGGCGACGGATTCACCGTCGGCGGCGACCTCGTCGTCGGGATCTCGCACGCGCACGGGTTCTACTTCCGGGGTTCGGCGAATCTCGAGGCGAACTTCGCGGCGCACCTCAAACTGGGGCCGCTCGAGATCCAGGGATTCGCGATCTCCGCGTCGCCGTCGGGGGACGGGATCCCGATCGGTCTCGGGACGACGTTCAAGGCCGGACTCGGCCCGATCACGGCGGTGGTGGAGCAGATCGGGCTCACCGCCGACCTCGCCTTCAAACCTGGCAATGACGGCAACCTCGGGCCGGTCGACCTGTCGCTGGGGTTCAAACCGCCCAAGGGGGTCGGGCTGTCGGTCGACGCCGGGATCGTCTCCGGCGGCGGATACCTGTACTTCGACCCGGATCGCGGGGAGTACGCGGGCGCGTTGGAGCTGGAGTTCGCCGGGCTGGTCGAGCTCAAGGCCATCGGGCTGATCACCACGCGGATGCCGGACGGTTCCGAGGGATTCTCGCTGCTGATCGTGATCGCCACCGAGTTCGGGGGCGGCGGGATCCAGCTCGGGTTCGGGTTCACGCTGCTCGGCGTCGGCGGGGTGCTCGGGCTCAACCGGCGGATGGACTTCGCCGCGCTGCTCGACGGCGTGGTCAACGGCGGCGTCGAATCGGTGATGTTCCCCAAGGACGTCATCGCGAACGCGCCGCGGATCATCAGCGACCTCCGGCGGTTCTTCCCGCCGGAGGAAGGCCGGTTCCTGATCGGGCCGATGGCGAAGATCGGCTGGGGGACACCGGCGCTGGTCACCGTCTCGCTCGGGGTGATCGTGGAGATCCCGCCGGGTAATGTCGCGATCCTCGGGGTGCTGAAATGCGTGCTGCCCAGTGAAGACGTCGCCCTGCTGAAACTGCAGGTCAACTTCATCGGCGCGCTTCAGGTCGACAAGTCGAGACTGTGGTTCTACGCCCAGCTCTTCGATTCGCGCATCCTGTGGATGACCATCGAGGGCGGGATGGGCCTGCTCGTCGACTGGAGCGACAACCCGGACTTCGTGCTCAGCGTCGGCGGATTCCACCCGTCGTTCAAGCCACCGCCGCTGCCGTTCCCGGTACCGCCGAGGCTGTCCATCGACATCCTCAACGCACCAGGACGGCTGATCCGCGTCTCCGGCTATTTCGCGGTCACCAGCAACACCGCCCAGTTCGGCGCCAAGGCCGAACTCCGCCTCGGTTTCGGCGGGTTCGGCATCGAGGGGCATCTCGCCTTCGACGCGCTGTTCCGGTTCTCGCCGTTCTCGTTCATCATCCAGATTTCCGCGGGTGTCTCGCTGAAGGCGTTCGGGGTCGGCGTGTTCGGCATCGATCTCGACTTCCAGCTGGAAGGGCCGACGCCGTGGCGCGCGCACGGCCGCGGGTCGATCTCGTTGCTGTTCTTCGAGATCTCGGCGGACTTCGACATCACCTGGGGCGAGGAACGCGACACGGCGCTGCCGCCGGTGGCGGTGCTCGGGCTGCTGGAGAACGAGGTCCGCAAAACCGAGGGCTGGCGGACCCGGCTGCCCGCCGGCGGGTTCAACCCACTGGTCACCCTGCGGCAGCTGCCGGGGATCGGCGATCCGGTACTGCACCCGCTGGGCTCGCTGTTCATCCATCAGCGCGCGATCCCGCTCGACGTCCGGATCGATCGCGTCGGCGCGCAGCGGCCCAGTGACGGCAAACGGTTCGGTGTCGTCCCGATCCCCGGCAGCGGGATGGAACGGGCGTCGATCACCGGTGACAAGTTCGCCATGGGGCAGTTCCAGGAGTCCGACGACGCGGCGAAGCTTTCCCGCGCCGCCTACGAGGATCAGAACGCCGGACTGGAGCTGGTCGCGGAAAAGGGCGCCATCGCCTCGCCGAGGGCGGTCCGCCGTAGCGCCAGGTACGAAATGTACATAGTGGACAATGAGCGGCCGGAAACGGTGACCACGCTGGGTATGCGCCGTCGCCGGGTCCGGATGGCGGCCAAGGCGCCCGCCGCGCCGAAGCTGTACAGCCCGCCGCCCGCGGTGTTCCGGACGCTGCTCGACGGCAGCAGCACCGCGCGTTCGCCGTTGTCCCAGCACGAAACCCGGTTGCGTCAGCCGTTCACGCCGGACGAGACGGTGCTCGTCACCGGCGATCGTTTCGTCGTCGCGTACCGCCGTAACAACCTGCAGGCGTTCCCGCCGTCGAAGGCCGGGTCGACGCTGGCGAACTTCCGGAGCGAGGCGAGCGCGGCCGACGCGATGGCGGACTGGATCGTCGCCGACGCGAGCCTCGCCGGGCAGCTGCACGTCCTGCGCCGCACCGAGGCCGGAGGCGCGGGCGTGACCGAGCCGGGCACGTGGTCGTCCGCGGGTGAGCCGCCGTCTTCGGCTTCCGGTGCCGACGCGGCTCGCCTCGTCGCGGGCAAGGTGCTCGTCGTCGGCGGCGCCGACGCGGCCGGGAAACCGGTGACCACCACGGCGTTGTTCGATCCGGTCTCGGTGAGCTGGGAAGCCGGGGTCTCGCGGTTGAAGTCGGCCAGGTTGCGGCACGGCACCGCGCGATTCGCCGACGGAAGGGTCGTGGTGGCGGGCGGACAAGGCGCGGACGGCACGCCGCTGGCCTCGGCCGAGGTGTTCGACCCGGCCACGAAGACCTGGGCGGACGCGGGGAACCTGACCACCGCCCGGTCCGGCCACACCGCGACGCCGGTCGGCGCCCAGGTGCTCGTCACCGGGGGCGTTTCGGCGCGGGGCGCGGCGCTGGCCTCGGCCGAGCTGCTGGACCCCCGGACTCTCCAGTGGACGCCGATCCTGCCGATGACCGACGCCCGCACCGGCCATCGGGCCGTCCTCCTCACCGACGAGAAGACCAAGAAGGTGACGGGCGTGCTCGTCGTCGGTGGCGCGGTGCCGACGGGGCAGGGCGAGCGGGCACTGGCCACCTGCGAGATCTACGACCTCGCCACGAAGGAATGGCTCCCGACCGGCGGCCTCGCCGTTCCCCGCAAGGGACACCAGGCGACCGTGTTGCCGGACGGGCGCGTGCTCGTCACCGGCGGCGACGCCGTCGGAGGGCTGCCGTACCGGCCGGAAAGCGTTGCCACGGCGGAGATCTACCACCCGGTCGACCGAACCTGGGCCAGGGTCGCCGATCTGCCCGGCGGCGGCCGGAGCGGGCACCGCTGCGTCGCCACACCGATCGGCGCGGTCGTGATCGGGGGCGTCGGGCGTCCCGGCGCGACCGCGGGCTATCGGGCCACAGTGGCCTTCGATCCCGGCTCCGGCGCCTGGCGGGCGACCGGCGCACCCGCCGATGGCCGCTGGGACTTCGCGGCCGTCGACCTGGCCGACGGCCGCGTGTTCGTCGCGGGCGGCCTGACCCGCACCGGGGCCTCCGCGCCGGGGCCGGAACCCGCCGAACTTTCCGCGACGGCCGAGATCTACCTGTCATGACCAGGGAAGGGACCGCTTCCATGACCAGTCCGACGCTCGCGGCCGAACCGACCGCGCCCGAATATCTCGCGGCCGTGACCTGGGCGGGTCAACATGACGGCCCGATTCTGCTCGAAGGCGGCAAGAAGGCGCTCTTCGCCGGAGGCTCGGACGCGCTGTCGGCAGGGGTCAAACAAAGCGCCGTCTTCGACTTCGACACGACCAAGTGGTCGGACCCACTCACCCTCGGCACCGCGCGGCAACTGCACGCGCTGACCCCGTTGCCCGGCGGGAAGGCGCTCGTCACGGGCGGGATCAGCGCCGCCGGCGGTCCCGCGCTCGCGACGGCCGAGCTGTTCGACCCGGGGACGGGCAAGTGGACGCCGGTCGCGACGCCGATGAAGACGGCGCGCTGGGGACACAGCGCGGTGCTCGTCGGCGGGAAGGTACTGGTGGCCGGGGGCAGCACGCTCCGGCCGGACGGGAAGGCCGTGGCGCTGCGCTCGGCCGAACTGTTCGACCCGGCGGGCACGGGATCCTGGGCGACGGCGGGGGAGATGACCGACGCGCGCACGGGCCACATCGCGGTGGTCCTCGGCAAGAAAGTCCTGGTGTGCGGCGGAAGTGTGCCGGTCGGCACGACGGAAGACCCGGCGCTGGCCTTTTGCGAGCTCTACGACTCCGAAGCCGCGGCGGGCATCTCGCCATGGTCGCCCGCGGCGACCATGCGCCATCCCCGCAGCGGCCACACGGCAACGGCGTTGTCCGCCACCTCCGTGCTGGTCACCGGTGGCAAGGCGCCGGGAGTGACCGGAGACGGCGCGTTCGACCCGTTCGCGCGTGCTACCGCCGAAGTGTTCGACCTGATCGGCGCGGCGGGTTCGTGGAAGGACGCCAAACCACTGCCCGGTGGCCGGGCCTTCCATCGGGCCGTCGCGGTCGACGGGGGAGCCGTCGTCGTCATCGGGGGCGCCGACGACCTCGCGAACGAGGCCGGCTACCGCAGCGCCCTGCGATACGCGGCCGGTGAGTGGAAACCGTTGCCAGGGCTGGTCGAAGGACGGTGGGGCTTCGCCGCCGTCGCCGCCGGGAACACCGTCCTCGTCGTCGGCGGCGTCGCGCGGTCCGGGCAGGCGGCGGCCGGGCAGAAGACCGAGCTGACGAAGACTTCCGAGAAGTTCGGAGGCGGTTCGTGAGCGCGAACGCCTACTCCTTCCTGCCGTGGTTGCGGACCGGGCTGACCACCCGGATCTCAGGTGACGCCGTCGGGCCGCGCGCGAGCATCCCGATCGGACTGAGACTGACCGGTGACGCGATCGAGGACGGAAAGCCCGCACTGCTCCGCGAATTCACCCAATCGCTGCAGCTCTACGGGCCGGGTGACGTCGTCGGCGTCGATCCGCGAGCCGTCTCCCGCACCGAGCCGAGGCCGGGCATCACCAATTTCGAGCCGAACTTCCTGGCCCACATCGAGTTCTATGACGAGGACTTCCCCTGGCGCTACAGCCCCGCGAAACCGGACGACACGACGAAACGGCTGGCACCGTGGCTCGCGCTGGTCGTGCTGTCCGAGACCCCGGCCGAATTCGCGGACGGCCTCGTCCCGGACAAGCCGTTGCCGTTCATCACCGTGAAGAACCCGCAAGCGCTCCAACCGCCGGGCGAACTCGGCGCCTGGGCACACGTCCACGTCAACGGGGAACTCGACGGCAGGATCGCCGTCGAAGGCGAGGACATGGCGCGGACGCTGGGAAACCTGGCCCGGGTGCTACGCGAGGCCCCGGACAGCGCCTGCTCGCGAGTGCTCTGCCCGCGGCATCTGAAGCCCGGCACGACCTACCACGCCTTCCTGGCGCCCGCGTTCGAAGCGGGCAGGCTCGCCGGGCTCGGTGAACCTGTTCCCGACGACCTGTCCGCGACGAAACCGAGCTGGGGCACCGGATCCGGCGACGTCGTGCTGCCGTACTACCACCGCTGGTCCTTCACGACGAGCACCGTCGGCGACTTCGAATTCCTCGTACGGCTGCTGAAGCCCTACGAGGCCGACGACCCGGTCGGCAGGCGTGACCTCGACGCGCACCGCAAGATCTACGACCTTCCCGAGCTCACCACCCCGACCCGGCCGTCCGGGGTGCTGAAACTCGGTGGAGCACTCCAGCTCCCCAAGACCGACGGTCATCCCGACGACTACGAGAACTGGGACGGCTACCACACCGAACAGGCGTCGCCGTACCCGAACCAGTGGCAGCGGGCGATGGCCGGATTCATCAATCTGGCCGACGCGTACCGGAAGAAGCCGCCGCAGGAGGCGAACGCCGAAGCCGGGGTCTCCGCGGTGGAGAACGAGCCCGATCCGGTGATCACCCCGCCGTTGTACGGCTGCTGGCCCGCGCTGACCCAGACCCTGCTGACCGAGAACGGGCAGCCGGTGGAGGCCGAGCGACTGCGCAACTGGGTGCACCGGCTCAATCTCGACCCGCGCCACCGCGTCGCCGCCCAGTTCGGCACGAAGGTCGTCCAGGCCCGGCAAGAGGAGTTCATGGCCGCCGCGTGGAACCAGCTCGGCGACATCCAGCGGGCGAACGCGCTCATCCGGGCCGCGCAGCTGGGCCGTCAGATCGGGAACGCGTTGCACGGCAAGCATGTCAAGCCGTACGCCCCCAGCACGGCGGCACTTGACGACGGGCTCGTGCCTGCGAAGGCGTTGACGCTGACGGCACCGGCGCACGGGCGGGTGCTCGAACGAGCCACGACCGCGTTCGCCAGGGCCGCGGCGGAAGACGCCGAGCCGGAGCTGTTCGCCGTCGGGTACAAAGTGGACAGAAGCCGGGTCGCCGCCGCGCCGATGTCCGCGCCGATGCGCCGGATCACCCGGCCGGGTTCGAGGCTGCGCAAACGGTTGCTGACGGACGGGAACCGGTTCGACCTGCTGGTGGACCGGATCGACCGCGAGGAGGTCTTCGCCGCGCGGCCCAAGGTCGCGCCGCCGGTCACCACCGCTTCGTTCGGCATGGCCCGGCGCGTGGCCGCCGAACCCGTCGATGAGGCGCTCGGCGTGATCGAGACGATCGACGACATGCTCGACGGTCTGCGTGCGGAGAAGACCGTGCTGGAGAACCTGGTGGCGTCGATGAACCTGCCGGAGCGGCTGAGGCTCGCCATCGGTGCGGACACCGGCAAGGACCTGGTCGAGATCCTCGCCTACCCGGTGTTCGACATGCCGATGTACGAGGAATTGCTCAAGTTCTCCGTCGAGACCTTCGTGCCCAACATCGGGCTCCTGCCGGAGAACTCGATCACCCTGCTGGAGAACAACCGTCAGTTCATCGAGTCCTACCTGATCGGGCTCAACCACGAAATGGCGCGGGAAATGCTTTGGCGAGAGTTCCCGACCGACCAGCGTGGGACACCGTTCCGGCAGTTCTGGGACCCGCGGCCGGTGGTGCCGCAGCCAGGCGAGTCACGGGAGGCGTGGCGGGAAAGGCTCTACGACATCCCGCCGCTGCATCGCTGGGGCAAAACCGCGAAGCTCGGCGATAACAACCACCGCCGTCTGCCGCCGAAGCCGGGTGAGAAGCAGGAGAAGGACCTCGTCCTGGTGATCCGCGGCGAGCTGCTCAAGAAGTACCCCAACGTCTCGATCTACGCGCACAAGGCCGTCTGGCCGCTGAAGCGGGACGGCACTCCGGACATGTCCGGCGAGCGCACCATCGCGCCCGTCCCGGCGAACGTCCCGCTGAGCGACGACCTGGTCCGCCTTCCGGTCTACGAAGCCAAAGTATCCCCGGATCTCTACCTGCTCGGCTTCCCGCTGAGCGAGCGAGAGGCCCGTTCCGGCGGTGCGGACGGGCTCGGCTGGTTCTTCGTGCTCAAGGAACGGCCCGGCGACCCGCGATTCGGCCTGGACGAACCACCGCCCGGCGAACTTCCCGAAGTCGAGGTCTGGAACGACGCCACCTGGGGGCACCTCGATCCGGGGAACCCCGGCAGCGGATTCGTGCGGTTCGATCGAGGGGTCGTGGTCCACCTCGACGAGCTCCTCGAAACAGAGGACCAGGAAAAGATCCGGCAGCGAGAGGACGACGAGTTCATCACCGAGTGGGCGCCCGGCGTCAGTGCTGCCGACGTCGCCTACATCCTTTTCCAGGCACCGGTCCTGGTGGCCGTGCACGCACAGGAGATGTTGCGGGATGCCCGACCTCAACCTTGATTTCCCGGTGCTGCTCGGACCGGTGCGGGTCGAAACCCGGTACGTGGGGCGAGAACTGCTCGTTCGGGTGTTCCCCGACGAGTGGTCCGTCGACAAGTTCGAGCCCAAACCGACCCGCGCCGAACTCGCCGCGCTGGACGCGTACCGGACCACCCTCTGGGCTTCCGGCGGCGCCCCGGCCGGCGAGCAGGCGGCGTGGCGGCAATTCGTCGCGCGTGTGCCCGCCGGACGGGCGGCCTGGCTGGCGCGGACCTACGAACCCGCCAATCCGGCCGACCGGCCGACCGGGGTCCCCGTCGGCACGACGGTGCTCGTGGTCGTCACGCCGCGGCCTGTCGTGGCGGAAGACCGCCCGCCGACGGTGACGTACTGGACCGCTGTCTGGAGTGCGCACGGCGACCAGGAGAAGGTCCGGGACGCCGACATCGCGCTGATCGCCGCCGTCGGGGCCGCGCGGGCGAAAACGATCCGCGATCGTCGTCCGTCCGGTATGGACAGTGCGCCGTCGACGACGGGCAGCAAGGTGGTGGTGGCGTTCCTGGAACTCCCCCCGCTGCCACCGGGCGAGATCGCGGAGGAGTCCTGGACCGTGGCCGCGACGGCGAAACTGCTGCCGGACAAGTTCACCGCATACGGTTACGTCGGCGGCACCCGCGTGTTCGCCGAGAGCGGTGGGCCGGTCGAAGCCGAACTCGCGGTCAGCCCCGATCCGGGAACCGACAACGACAAGCAGCTCAAGGTCACCGAGGAGACCGGTGCGCTGCGGATCCCGGACGCGCTGGCCTGGCTGACCGACTTCAAGGCGGCCGAAGACGTCGGGATGGGTATCCGGATCGGCCTGGAAACGTCCTTCGAACAAGGTCTCGACAGGCTCGTCGTGCTCGGCCTCCGTGAGCAGGCGACCCCGGAGAAGTCGGCGTCGGACTGGGGTGGGCTGCTCGCCGACCAGATCCGCACGCCCGCCGGGTTCGCCTTCCTCCCGCAGGGCACGCCGACGAACAACTCCGAGCAGGCGCCGGCGGGTCAGGATCCGAAGACCGAGGCCGAATCCGCGCTCGCGACGGCGACCGGGTTCGCGGCGGCCGCCGAGGACTGGACGACCAAGACCGACGGCGAGTGGTTCGCCGAACTGCTCGGCATCGACCCGGCGGTACTGGCCGGAGTGCCGAACGCCGAGGGCGCCGACCGCCGTGACGCCCGGGCGGCGCACACCGCGCTGTGGCCCGCCACCTGGGGCCACTACCTCACGGCGTTGCTCAACGGCGTGCTCACCGAGGAACAGCTCGCGCAGACACGGAAGTTCTTCCTGGAACACGTTTCCGGACGTGGCCCGCTGCCCGTGGTCAAGATCGGCAGGCAGCCGTACGGGATCCTGCCCACGACGGTGTTCACCAAGCTCGCCTTTCCCGCCACCGCCCCGCATCGTGCGGCGCTGAACGAGGTGCTGAAGCAGGTGTCGGCGCACTGGGAGGCCGCGCTCGGGCGGGTTCAGTACCTCGACTCGTCCGGCGGCGACCCGCACCAGAAGCTCCTCGACATCCTCGCGCTGCACCCGACGTCGGCCGAGTACCACAGCCGCGACACCCAGAGCTTCGAAGATCCGCGATGGGTCGCCGAACTGACCACGACGCTGGCCCGGTTCGGGCATCACGACGGCGACCCCGACCTCCTGAAGCAGGTGTTCGAGGAGGAAGCGGAGCTCCTGCGCCTCCCGGTCGTCGACGACCGGCCACTGTCCGAAGTGGACAAGATCCGGTCGTACGCGCCGGAAGGAAACTACTTGGACTGGCTGGCCCACTACGGCGGAACCGACCTCGAAACGGTGCGCGAACAGGAGGGCTTCACCGACAACGTCCTGCCGGCCGCGTTGCTGTACCTGCTCGCGCGGCACGCCGTGCTCCTGGGCCCCGCCGCCGACCGGTCCGAGCAACTCGCCGCCGTCGACCTGCTCGCGGACCTGCCGACGGCCAGGCTGGAACGGGTGTTCGCCGAGCACCTCGACTGCGCCACCTACCGGCTCGACGCCTGGCGCCTCGGGCTGGTCAACGAGCGGCTGGCGGAGCTGCGCCGCGACCCCGCCGGTGGCGCGCCGAAACGAGGCCTGCACCTCGGGGCGTACGGCTGGCTGGAGAACATCACGCGCGGCCCGGCGCCGGCCACGAAACCGCTTCCCCCTGGCCTGCCCGCGATCTTCGGCTCGGAGCCGTTGCCGTACGACGAGAACAACGGCGGTTACGTCCACGCGCCGTCGCCCGCCCACGCCCGGACGGCGGCCGTGCTGCGGGCGGGTTTCCTCGCCAACGGCAAGCAGCGCGTGGACAGCACGTTCGCGGTGAACCTGAGCTCGGACCGGGTTCGCGTCGCGGTGTCGCTGCTGGACGGAATGCGGCAGGGCCAGTCGCCCGGCGCGTTGCTGGGATACCGCTTCGAACGCGGGCTGCACGACCGGCGGATCGGGCTCGACAAGATCATCGCCGCGCTCCGGCTGAACTTTCCCTTGATGGCGAACAAGATCACGGAAACGGCTCCGCCGTCGGAGGGGCCGGGAGCGCCGACGAGCATCGAACAGGTCGACGCGGGCAACGTCGTCGACGGTCTCGCCCTGATCCGCCACCTGGAGACGCTGAAGAAGGACGAACGGGTCTACCCGTACAAGATCAAAGGCCTGCCCGAGGTCACCGACCCCGGCGAACTCGCGGACATCGGCATCGAGGTCGACGCCCTGATGAACGCGCACGACGCGCTGGCGGATCTCGTCGTCGCCGAGGGCGCGCACCAGGTGCTGCAAGGCAACACCGAACGCGCGGCCGCCACGCTGGATTCCTATGCGAAGGGCGGTGTCCTGCCCGAGCCCGCGGTGGTCGAAACGCCGCGCAGCGGGACCACGCTCACCCACCGGCTCGGGTTGCAGTTCACCCCCGGCCTCGGACCCGACCACGGCGCGCCGCCGCTGGGGCGGAACAACCCGCGGGCCAGGGCGGAACCGGCGGTCGACCAGTGGCTCGACGACGTGCTGCCCTCGCCGTCCGAGGTGGCCGTGCTGGTCACCTGGAAGGATCCCGCCCGTCCGGACGAGGCCGAGCCGGAGAGCCGTGTGGTGACCCAGGCCGAGGCCGGATTGCAGCGGCTCGACCTGCTGTGGGCGGTTCCGCCGGCGGAGAACGCGGAGGCGACCGACCTCGACGACCGGATCCTCGGCGTGGTCATCGAGAAGTCGCGTCCGCGTCCGGACGCGAAACTCGAAATCCACTACACGCGAAGGGTTCCCCGCAAGGTCGGCTTCTTCGAGCTGTCCCCGCTCATCGGTGCCCTGCGGTCGCTGCTGACGACGGCCAGGCCGCTGCGGCCGACCGACTTCGTCCCCGCCTCCGGTACCGCGAAGGTCGAGAGCATCGCCGACGAGGCCGTGTCGCTGAGCCGGGAACGCCAGGTCGCGGTACTGGAGTCACTGACGGACCTGGGTGGCGATGTGACCGAATTCCTGACCGACCTCGGCGCGCACTATCCGGACGGCGGCGAAATCCTCGACGAGATCGACGACTTCCTCGCCAGGTACGCGAAACTGGCCAAGGCCGCGGGCGACTTCGGTGTGGTGGTCAGCGGCTGGGGTGAGCTTTCGCTGTGGCGTGGTGGTGTGTTCACCGCCGTTCTCGACGCGGTCGCCGGGGTGGCGGCCAGGATGGGCCGCGCGCTCACGGCCGCGAACCTCCTGCTCGACCGGTACGAAGCCCTGCCTTCGTCCACATCGGACGGTGAACGGTTCAGGATCCTCGAACAGGCGGAGCGGTTGCTCGTCACCAAGCCGGAACCGCGTGAGCTGACGCCGTTCCGGATGCGGGTGCGGGTGCGTCAGGCGCGGACGAGGTTCGAGATCCGCCTCGACCGCTTGGCCGAGTTCAAGGAGACGTCGGAACCGACCTTGAGCGGACTGCTCGCCGCTGTGACGCGGCAGCTGCCGCTCACCGACATCGACCCGGCAGGCCTTTCGCTGAAGCCGTTCGAAGACCAGGTCGTCGCCTACGGCCGGGAACTGCTGGCACGAGCGGGAAAGCTCGAAACCGAGCTCATCGGTGAGGGCGGCCGGAAGCAGACCGCCGAGAAGCTGCTGGCGGTCCGCGACAAGGCCGTGACCGGGCCGGACCGGGTGCGGGCCGGCATCGACGTCCTCAAGGCGTTGCTCGGCGAGGACGTCCTGGTCGTGCCCGAATTCACGCCGTCCGAAGAGGTCCTCGACCGCTGGCGTGACGCGCGCGCCGACAGCCGGGAGCTGGTCGCTCACCTGAAGCCCGGCGACATCGACGACCCGAACGGCCGCGACTTCCCGGTGGACGACTGGCTGCACGGCATGGCCCGGGTCCGTGAAAAGCCGCGACTGTGGGAGAAAACGGTGCAGCTGGCCGGTGCGTTGCTCGCCCCGGGCGGACTGCTCGGCACCGAGATCCTCGGCTGGGAGGAACCGGTACTCACCCCTGTCCAGCTCCCGTACGTCGAGAACGACCACTGGCTGGCCATGGAATTCTTCGACCCGGCCAAGGTGGACGAGCAACTCGACCAGGACAGGCTGCTGTACACCGCGCACTACAAGGCATCGCTGGGCAACGACAGCCAATGCGGGCTCCTGCTCGACGAATGGACCGAAGTGATCCCCGCCGCCCGCGAGACCACCGGGATCGCGCTGCACTACGACGGCCCGGATTCCGAACCGCCGCAGACCATGCTGCTCGTCGTCCCGCCGAAACCGGAGCCTGGCGGGAACTGGACGCCGGAACTGCTCCTCGAGGCGATCACCGAAACCTTCGGCCTGGCGAAGATCCGCGCGGTCGAACCGGACCACCTCGCGGACACCGAACTGGGGCAGCTGCTCCCCGCCGTCGCGCACCGGAAGGCCACGTCATGACCGAACCGACGTCGTTCACCAGGCTGGAGGGCAGGCCCCGCACCGTCGGCTTCGACCGGGCGCTGCGCGCCGAGGTCCGGGATCCTCTGTGGATGCTCACGCGGCAGTGGCAGCTCGGCGAGTTCCGCGGCGCGAACGCGGGGAGCCCGGTCACCGTGACCTACGCCGTCTCACCGTCACGTCCCACGCGGTTCCGGGCACCGCAGGGGCAACCACAGGACCTGACCGGCGACCGTCCACTTGAGACTGTCGCGGAGCGGCGACGGCTGCCGCTCGCGTACGGCACCCCCGGGAGCGAGAAGGTCGCGTTCGATCTGCGGCTCGCGATCGGCCGCCACTGGCTGAAGCTGCTGGACTCCGCCGGGGGCCTGCTCGGCCAGGTGCTGGGGTTCAAGAAGTTCTACGTCGAGCGGTATCCCATCGCGCTGCCCGACGCCGCGCGGGCGGACGACGTCGCGAAGCTGGCGCATCCCGAGGTCTGGGCGACCATGCAGGCGATCTCCGGGCGCCGGATGGACGGCTACCTGTTCTACCAGCACCTCAAAGCCGGACGGGACGCCGACGAAGGGCTCGGTCTCGGCGCGATCCTGCACCGCCAGACGCTGCGGAAACTGGGAAAGCGCCTGGTGATCTGGTACGAGAAACTGATCGACCAGCCGGCGGCGGCGGCCGACGCGACCTGGGATCCGGGCAGGCTCGAGCACCGGTTCTCGGTGGCCGCTTCGACGCCGGGCGGGGAGAAGAAGCTGGCCGCCCCCGAATATCCCGGCGGAACCCTGGAGTGGCACGCCTTTTCGGTCGACCCGAAGAATCCGCTCGGCGGGACGAAACCGCCGGAGCCGACGCTCACGCGGACGGTGTTCCCCGCCCCGGTCCGCTATTCCGGGATGCCGTTGCCGCGCTGGTGGGCGCAGGAGGACGGGAAGACCAACTTCGCCGCCGTCCGCCCGGACAGCACCGACCTGGCGCGGCTGGTCTTCCTCGAATTCGCCCTGGTGTTCTCCAACGACTGGTACCAGGTGCCGTGCGACCTCCCGGCGGGCACGTTGTCCAGGATCCAGGGACTGTTCGTCACCGACGTGTTCGGGGAGAAGCAGTGGATCACCCCGGCGGGCGACGGGCGCGACGAGGAGTGGAAACGCTGGTCGATGTTCACCCTGGACACCCTCGGCCCCGAGGACGTCCGGGCGGACACTGATCTCTTCCTCCCGCCGAGCGTGCCGAAGGTAACCGAAGGGCCCGCGCTGGAAGAGGTCCTGCTGATCCGCGACGAGAACGCGAACCTCGTCTGGGGTATCGAACAGACCGTGAGCACGCCCGCCGGCGAACCGCGCCGGGGAAGCGAGGCGGCCGCGGAGGTCACCACGTTCCGGCAGCGGCTGCACGACGCCGCTCCCGCCGAGGCCGCCGAAGACCCGCCGCGCGCGCCGATCTCGTACGTCGCGATGAACTCCGTGCCGGGGCACTGGATCCCGTTCATCGCGGTGCACGAACCGGGAGACAACCGCGAGGTCCGGTTGCAGCGGGCGGCCATGCCGAGCGTCGTCGACGCGACACCCGTGCGGCCGCGCACGAGCCTGCTCCGGGTGGGGCTCGACGAGCTCCCGGCCGGTGGGAAACCGCAGTACTTCGTCCACGAGGAGGAGGTGACCCGCGCGGGCACGCGAGTCACCCTGGCCTACAACCGGACACGCTGGCACGACGGGCGCGCCGTCGTCTGGCTCAGCGCGCGGCGAGGTGCCGGGAGGGGCGAGGGCTCCAGCGGGCTGGCGTTCGACCTGGTGGTGGACACGCCGCTCCCGCTCCCGCCCGCGCCGTGAAGTACATGAAGGACCCCTTCCTGTACCTAGGCGCAAGGAAGGGGTCCTTCATGTACTTCAGAAAAGGGTCAGCCGTTCGCGGCGATGTCCGCGAGGACCGCGGCGATGGTGCGGACCGGGACGCCGGTGCCGCCCTTGCCGGTGTAGCCCCACGGCCCGGCGGTGTTGAACGACGGGCCCGCGATGTCGATGTGCGCCCAGGGCAGGCCCTCGGTGACGAACTCGCGCAGGAAGATGCCCGCGGCGAGCATGCCGCCCCAGCGGTGCCCGGTGACGTTGGCCAGGTCGGCGAGGCGCGAGTCGAGCTCGGCGCGCAGTTCCTCCGGCAGCGGCATCGCCCAGCCGCCTTCACCGGTCGCCTGCGCGATCGAGGCGATCCGGTCGCGGAACTCGTCCGAGCCCATGACGCCGGCGGTACGGTTGCCGAGGGCGACGACCTGCGCGCCGGTCAGGGTCGAGGTCTCGATCAGGTAGTCGGGGTTCTCCTCGCCCGCGCGCACGATCGCGTCGGCCAGCACGAGACGGCCTTCGGCGTCGGTGTTGAGCACCTCGACGGTCTTGCCGCCGTACATGCTGAGCACGTCGCCCGGCCGGTACGAGGTGGCCGAGGGCAGGTTCTCCGCCAGCGGGATGTGCGCGACCACCTCGAGCGGGTACTTCAGCTTCGCGGCCAGCACCACGGAGGCGAGCACGGCGGCCGCGCCCGACATGTCCGAGGTCATGTGGTCCATGTTCGCGGCGGGCTTGATCGAGATGCCGCCCGAGTCGAAGGTGATGCCCTTGCCGACCAGCGCGACCTTCTTCGCCGCCTTCGCGGGTTTGTAGGCGACGCGCAGCAGGCGCGGCTGGCGGGCCGAGCCGCCGCCGACGCCGAGGATGCCGCCGAAGCCCTTGCGCTTGAGGGCCTTCTCGTCGAGGACCTCGAAGTCGAGGTTGTTCGCCTCGGCCAGCGTCTTCGCGCGGTCGGCGAAGGAGGCCGGGAACAGGTCGTTCGGCGGGGTGTTGATCAGGTCGCGGGCGATGATCACCGACTCCGCGATCAGGCCGGCGGCCTTCAGCGTCGCCTTGTGGTCCTTGGCGGTGCCCTCTTCGGGGCTCACGAAGTCCGCCTTGGCGAGCGGGCCGTCGCCCTTCTCGGAGCGGTACTCGGTGAAGGAGTACGCGCCGAGCGCGGTGCCCTCGACGGCGGCCTGGAGGTCGATCGCCGACAGCGTGACGAACGCGCGGTCGGTTCCGTTCAGCGCCCGCGCGGCGGCACCCGCGCCCCGGCGGACCTGCTCGGCGGTGACGCCGTCGGCGCCTGCCTTGCCGAGGCCGACCGCCAGTACGACACCGGCGGGCAGCTTGCCCAGCGTCGGTACCTTGACGACCTCGTCGGCCTTGCCGGACGCGCCGAGGCTGCCGAGGACTTCGGCGAGCTTGCCGTCGAAGGCGGCATCGGCGACAGAGGCGCCGGCGGCGAGCGCCAGGCCGTCCTCACCCTGCAGGGTTCCGATGACGACGACGTCGGCGCGCGTCTTGGCAAGCGCCGCTTCGGCGTTCTCGGTCAGGGCAAGCTTCGGCACGGTCACTTCTGGCTCCTCGCGCGTTCGCGGTGGTACCGGGCGGTCGCCCGGTTGGATCGTGAGCCATGCTAATGACAGCGGGACCTGGGGTAACAGCGGGGCCGACCGGGTCACTCGGTGTAAAGGAAGGGAGACGGCGTGCGGCTGGCGGGCGGGCTGCTCATCGCACTGGCGGTGGGCACCTCCGGAGCGGACTACTGGGTACTCGGCGCCGCCGTGTTCGCGGCCGTGGTCGCCGTCGCGGCCGAGGCGCTGCTGCCACCGGTGGGCGACACCCGGCCCGAGCGGATCACGAGCTCCGTTTCGCGGCTGGGCCTGGTCTTGGTCCTCGCGACGACGTTCGGTCAGTACCTCTTCCCGTCCTCGCCGGGAGCCGCCGCCGCGGTGTTCGCCGTCGTCGTGGCCGTCGCCGACCTGGCGGGTGTCCGCCTCGGTGACTACGCCGCCCGCTGGGTCACCGGCCTGTCGCTGGCCGCGGCCGTGTCCCTGATCGCGATCTGCGTCGGCATCCCGCCGCTGGCGCAGTTCATCGCGCCGGACCCGCCGTCCGTGCCAGGACTCGGCCTCGCCGTGCTGGTGCTGCTGCCGTTCCTGCTGCCCCGCCGTCCCGGCGCGGGCCGCGCGGCCGCGGTGGGCGCCGTGGCCGTGTCGATCACCGCCGTCGCCCTCTACCAGCTCGGACCGGTCCGGCTGGGGCTCTCCGCGACGTCGTTCCGCGAGCTCCTCGCCGCGGCCGACGCGGTCTCGCTGCTGCCGGTGCTGACCGTGGTGGTCGCCGTGGCGACCGTGCCCGTCGCGGTGGACGCCTTCACCGACGGCCGGGAGCGGCTTTCCCCGGAACGTCCGAAGGCGACACTCGCTTGTGGACTGATCGTGGCCGTCGCGGCCGCCTTCGCTGGGCCGGTCGTGGCCCTCGGGCTCGCGGGAGTGGGAACGCTCGCCGAACTGGTTCTGCGGGTCCGCGCCCGTCGGTACCGTGCAAGGCGTGCGTGATCCTCACTGGACCCCGGGCGACACGGTCGTCGAACGCTTCCTGCGACCGGACGGCTCGATCGGCCAGCACCACCCGCTGCGCGTCCTCGCCGACGACGGCACCGTGCTGCTCGGCTGGCTGCCCGCGGACACCCCGATCATCGGCAGCAGGCTCGCCGACGGACGGCTCTTCCGCGAGGCGCCCTTGGCGGAGCGGTTCCGGGTGCCGAGGGTGCGGGTGGCCGACTTCTGGCGCGACACCTCGACGCTGCGCCGCATCGCCGACGACGAATGGTCGTCGGTCTGGTGGTTCTTCGACGCCGAGGGCCGCTTCCTGAACTGGTACGTCAACCTCGAGGTCCCGCTGGGGCGCACACCGTCCGGACCCGACCGGATCGACGGCATCCTCGACGTCGCCGTCCAGCCCGGCGGACGCTGGCAGTGGAAGGACGAGGACGAGGCGGAAGAGGCCGTCCTAGCCGGCCGCATCACCGCCGGTCAGCTCGAGCGGCTGCGCGCCGAGGGCGAGCGGATCGGGGCACTGGCGGACGCCGGGCGTTTTCCCTTCGACGGGACGTGGACCGACTTCCGGCCGGAACCGGACTGGCCGGCGCCCGCCCTGCCCGAGGGGTTGCTCTAGCTCACCTGGAGGAGCAGGAGCAGCACCAGCACGACGTTGATCACCGTGAGGATGACCACCGACTTGGTGGACAGCTCGCGCGGGAACACCTTGCCGTGGATGCTTTTCCACCAGAAGATGCCGAAACCGCCGGCGACCAGGCCGAGGAACGCGCCGAAGCCGCTGTCGAGCAGGGCCCAGCCGTCCATCATCAGCACGCCGGTGCCGAAGGTCAGCAGTACCGCGGTCGCGAACGTCTTGATGTCGGGCCCCGCGCCGGAGGTGGCAGGTTTGGCAGGCTGGGTGGGCTGCATGGGGTTTAGCGTCACGCCGCCATCCTAGGGGCGCGAGGCCCCGCGTGTTCGTCCCGACGGACAGATCGCGGAAGGTAAAGATATGCGGACGTCCGACTAACGTGGGTCCGACCAAGCGTTATCGTCTTAGTCATGACGACCTCGACGCAGTTCACCCACCTCCCGCACCCGAGCCCCGCGAGCCCGGAACGCGTCGCGGACGTATTGGCCGCACCCGGCTTCGGCCTGCACTTCACCGACCACATGGTGACCGTGAAATGGAGTGCCGAGCAGGGCTGGCACGACGCCACCGTCGGGCCGTACGCGCCCTTGACGCTCGACCCGGCGACCTCCGTGCTGCACTACGGCCAGGCCATCTTCGAGGGGCTCAAAGCCTACCGCCAGCCGGACGGCACGATCGCCGCGTTCCGGCCCGACGCGAACGCGATCCGGTTCCGCAACTCGGCCGAGCGCCTCGCCATGCCGCAGCTGCCGGTGGAGGTCTTCCTCGACTCGATCCGCGAGCTCGTCGCGGTCGACTCCCGCTGGGTCCCGACCAAGCCGGGCGAGTCGCTGTACCTGCGGCCGTTCATGATCTCCACCGAAGCCGGGCTCGGCGTCAACCGGCCCGCGAACGAGTACCTCTACGCGCTGATCGGCTCGCCCGCGGGCTCGTACTTCTCCGGTGGCGTGAAGCCGGTGAGCGTGTGGCTCTCGACCGAGTACGTGCGCGCCGTCCCCGGCGGCACCGGTGAGGCGAAGTGCGCCGGCAACTACGCGGCGTCCTTCGTCGCGCAGGCGCAGGCCGTGGAGAAGGGCTGCGACCAGGTCGTGTGGCTCGACGCCGTCGAGCGGCGCTGGGTCGAGGAGATGGGCGGGATGAACCTGTTCTTCGTCTTCGGCTCCGGCGACGAGGCCCGCGTAGTGACCCCGGAACTGACCGGCTCGCTGCTGCCGGGCGTGACCCGCAAGTCGCTGCTGGAGCTGGCGAAGTCCTTCGGGCACCAGGTCGAGGAGCGGCGCGTCTCCACCGACGAGTGGGAGAAGGCGGCGGCTTCCGGCGAGCTGACCGAGGTGTTCGCCTGCGGGACCGCGGCGGTCATCACCCCGGTCGGGCACGTGAAGCACGCGAGCGGCGAGTTCTCCGTCGCGGGCGGGCAGCCCGGCGAGCTGACGATGAAGCTGCGCGGCGCCCTGACCGGGATCCAGGAGGGCACCCGGCCCGCACCGGAAGGCTGGATGTACCCGCTGGGCTGATCCGCCCGGCCGGCGAGTCCGTGAAGGCCTCCTTCACGGACTTATGCCTTCCTGTGCCACGCCCGGCCCCGGCCGATGCTATGAAGGACGCTTTCATTGCAAATTTTGCTATGAAAGCGTCCTTCATTGCAGCCCGGAGTGGGCCCGGCGGCGTGAAGAGCGTCAGGTGGCGGGGGCCTCGATCAGCGGCCCGCTCACCCCGGCCTGCTCGTGCGTGGCCATCTCCGCGAGCACCCGCGTCGCCATGAACACCAGCGGCAGCGCCGCGACCGCGCCCGTCCCCTCGCCGAGGCGCACGTCCAGATCGAGGATCGGCTCCAGGTCGAGGTGCTCCAGCGCCAGCGCGTGCGCGGGTTCGCCGCCGCGCTGACCGGCGGCCCACCACTGCCGGGCGCCGGGGACGAGTTCCTCGGCGACCAGCGCGGCCGCGGAGGCCACCAGGCCGTCCAGGATCACGGGCGTCTTCCGGAGCGAAGCCTGCGCGAGGAATCCCGCCATCGCGGCGATGTCGGCGCCGGCGGCGGTGCGCAGCAGCGCGACCGGGTCGGCCAGCACGGTCCTCGCCCGCCGCAGCGCGTCACGGACGGCCGCGGCCTTGCGCATCCAGGCGTTGTCGTCGATACCAGAGCCGCGGCCGACGACGGCCACCGGTTCGCTGCCGGTCAGCGCCGCGACCAGTACCGAGGCGGGGGTGCTGTTCCCGATCCCGAGGTCGCCCGCGATGAGCAGATCGGCCCCGCCGTCGACCTCGGCGTCGGCGATCGCCCGGCCCGCGCGGACGGCGGCACGCGCCTCCTCGTCGGTCAGCGCGTCCTCGACGTCGATCGAGCCGGACCCGCGCCGCACCTTGAACTCGCCGATCGACCGCGTGGCGGGGGCGTCGCTGTCGACGGCCATGTCGACGACGCGGACGCTGGCGCCCGCCGAGGCCGCCAGCACGTTGATGGCCGCGCCTCCGGTCAGCATGCTGCCGACGAGCTGCGCGGTGACCTCGCCCGGGTACGCCGAGACGCCCTTCGCGGCGATGCCGTGGTCTCCGGCGAACACCACGACCCGTGGCCGGGTGAACGGACGCGGCGGCGACTGCCCCTGGCAGGCCGCGACCCACACGCCCAGGTCTTCGAGCCTGCCCAGTGACCCGGCCGGTTTGATCAGTTTCGAGTGCAGGGCGATCGCCGCCGAGCGCGCGTGTTCATCAGGCTGCTCGACTTCGGCGAACTCGAGGATATCGTCGTCCAACGCCCTGCCCCTTCGGATCGCTTCGGTGGCCGCGCCCAACCTACCCACCCGCCTGTGCCAGAGTTGCCTGTGGCTCAAACGAAGGCCGCCGGGGTGGTGCTCGCGAGCGGAGCGGGCACCCGGGTCGGCGCCAAGCTCAACAAGGTGTACCTGCCGGTTGCGGGCAAACGGGTCGTCGCGTGGTCTCTCGACGCCTTCGCCCGCGTGCCCGGTATCGACGTGCTCGTACTGGTCATCCGGCCGCAGGACACCGAACTCGCGCGGGAGGTGCTCGCCGCGCATCCGGGCGAGGTCGAACTCGTCCACGGCGGCGCGACGCGCCAGGGTTCGGAGCTGAACGCCTTGCGCCACTTGACTTCCCGTATCGAGAGCGGCGAGATCGACTCGGTACTGCTGCACGACGCGGCCCGTCCGCTCGTCACCCCGGAACTGATCGCGGACGTCCTCGCCGACACCCGGCGGTACGGGGGAGCGGTGCCCGGGGTCGCGGCCGACGACATCGTGCGCGTGGACGGCGACACCGTTTCCGGCGCGCTGCCCGGCGCGATCCGCGTGCAGACACCGCAGGGTTTCCGCGCCGCCCCGTTGCTCGAGGCGTACGAAACGGCCGAGCGTGAGGGTTTCGTCGGCACGGACACGTCTTCGTGCATGGAAAGGTTCTCCGCGCTGCCGGTGCGGTGGGTTCCGGGCAGCGCGGAGAACCTCAAGATCACCTACCCGCACGACCTCGTTGTCGCCGAGCAGGTGATCGGCCGAGGTTAGGGATCTCCCTGGTCGGCCTTGGTCGGTATGGCGGGCAGGACGGCGACCGGCCGGCGCGCCTCCATCGGGATCACGCAGTCCGGATGTGGTTGCAGCAACTGGATCGGCGCGGCGGCGTCGCCGGGAGCCGGGATCGTGAGCACCGCGCGCAGGGTCCAGTCGGCCGTCGAGTGGTACTGCCAGGAGACGAGTGCAGGCCGGAAGACGTCCGTGTCGGCGAGGGTGGTGACGCGGAAGGCGCTCGCCCGTTCCTCGCCGCGGAGGATGAGGACGTCGGCGCAGGTGTCCCACTGGAACACCGCGGCACAGACCTCCGGTTCCTCCCGGGGACCGAAGATGTAGACGACCCACCGGCGTCTTCGAAGCTCTTCGAGCAGTTCGTCGATGCTCAGGTGGTTCATCGAGCCCCCTAACGGGTTTCGGGAACTCTGCGGAGAGTAACAGGTGTACTAGAGCACCGTCCAGAATGTGTACTAGTACGTAATAATGGGGTGTGAGCAGGATCCTTGGTGCTCGCCCATTGGTGTGCTAGAACGCTTGTGCGCACCGCGCGACCTTGTGAGGAGTCACCTTGCCCGCCGTCGATCGACCCGAACCGCCGTATCTCCAGATCGCGGGAAGCATTCGCGACGACATCGTTTCGGGCAGGCTCAAGGAAGGCGACACGGTCCCGTCCGCGCGAGAGATCGCCAGGAACTGGAACGTCGCGATGGCGACGGCGATGAAGGTGCTCTCGACGCTCCGCGCCGAAGGTCTGGTCCGCGCGAAACGCGGCATCGGGACAGTGGTGCAGACCAGGGCGCTGCACCACTCCGCGCACGATCGGACGATCTCGATCGCGCGAACCGGCAAGGTCTATCCATCGGGCCACTACGCGAAAATCCGCGAAGCAGGCCTTCTGCCCGCACCGGACCGGGTGGCGGGCGCGCTCGGAATCGATGAAGGTACTCCGGTGATCCGTCGGCGACGGACCACGTATGCGGGCGAAGGCCGGCCGGTGTCGACGTCGGTCTCGTGGTTCGACGGCGCTGTCGCGGCGAAGGCTCCTTTGCTGTTCGAGCCGGTGCGGATCGTCGAAGGCACGGTCAAATACGTGGCGGACCGGACAGGTCGCGTTCTGGCTTCGACTCATTCTCAGCACGCCGCGGGGCTGGCGGGTGCCGAGGAGGCGGCGGAACTCGGCGTGGCCGAAGGTTCGGCGATTCTGTTGAGTCGCAACAGGTTCTTGTCCGCCGAGGGTGACGTACTCGAGTACGGCGAATCGGCGGCCTTGCCGGACCACTGGATTTTTTACGAATACAACATCGAGGACGGGGCATGAAGCACATTCACGCGGGTAAGGTCCGGGACCTTTACGAAATCGACGGCGACATTCTGCTCGTCGCGTCGGATCGCGTTTCGGTCTACGACGTCTCGCTGCCGACCCCGATCCCGGACAAGGGCGCCCTGCTGAACCAGCTTTCCGCCTGGTGGTTCGAAAAGCTGGCCGACGTGGTGCCGAACCACGTTCTCTCCACGACCGACGTCCCCGCCGAATTCGCCGGGCGCGCCACGCGCTGCAAGCCACTGAAGATGATCCAGGTCGAATGCATCGCGCGCGGCTATCTCACCGGTCTCGGAATGCGCGAATACCAGCGTGACGGCAAGGTCTCCGGGGTCGAACTGCCCGCCGGTCTCGTCGAGGCCGACAAGCTGCCCGAGCCGATCTTCACGCCCACCACGAAGATCTCCGACACCGGCCACGACGAGTTCATGACCTTCGCCGACGTCGTGAACGACATCGGCAGGGAGACCGCGGACCGCATCCGCGACCTGACACTCGAGGTCTATACCAAGGGCGCGGAGCACGCGGCGAAGAACGGCATCATCATCGCCGACACCAAGATCGAATTCGGCTTCGACGCCGACGGCGTACTGACACTCGGGGACGAGGTCCTCACTTCGGACTCGTCGCGTTTCTGGCCCGCCGACGACTACGAGCCCGGACGGACGCAGCACGCGTTCGACAAGCAGTTCGTCCGCGACTGGTCCACGACCACCGGCTGGGACAAGACACCGCCCGGTCCCGCCATCCCGGACGAGATCGTCGAGGCGACCCGCAAGCGCTACACCGAGGTCTACGAACGGATCACCGGGAAGACCTGGATTCCCGGTGGTGGTCATGCCTGAACAGCAGGTCTACGACCCGTACCGGCTGATCGACGACGTCGAGGGCCTGCTGATCCAGCGCGGCCACCGGCCGGAGCGGCTCGACGGCCGGACCGGTGACCGGGTCGCCGGCGCGAGCAGGTTGTTGCGGGGCTTGGGAATCGATCCCTTGCGCGCCCCCGGCGACGCCCTCGACCTCGACGGTCAGATCGCGTACCAGTCCCGGGTGCACGGCGACTGACGCAATTAGTCACCTACTTGCGCGGAAAAGCGTGCGCAAGTAGGTGACTAATTGCGGGGGGATCAGGGGGAGCGGGTCAGCGTCGGGTCGGTCTCGGTGACGCCGTCGAGGGCCTCGTCGATCGCGGCGAGCAGATCCGCGTCCAGCTTCACGCCGGCCGCCTTGACGTTCTCGTGCACCTGCTCCGGCCGCGAGGCCCCGATGATGGCCGAGGCGACGTTCGGGTTCTGCAGCACCCACGCCACGGACAGCTGGGCCATCGTCAGGCCCGCCTTGTCCGCGATCGGCTGAAGCCGCTGGACGCGCTCGAGGACGTCGTCGTTGAGGAAACGGGCGACCATGTTGGCGCCGCCCTTGTCGTCGGTCGCGCGGGAGCCCTCGGGCAGCGGCTGACCGGGCTTGTACTTGCCGGTGAGCACGCCCTGCGCGATCGGCGACCAGACGATCTGGCTGAGGCCCTCACGCTCGGAAGCCGGGATGACCTGGGCCTCGATGACCCGCCACAGCGCGTTGTACTGCGGCTGGTTCGAGATGAGGGGCACCTTCAGCTCGCGGGCGATCGCCGCGCCCTGGGTGATCTGCTCGGCGGTCCACTCGGAGACGCCGACGTAGAGCACCTTGCCCTGGCGGACCAGGTCGGCGAAGGCGAGGAAGGTCTCTTCGAGCGGGACGGTCCGGTCGAACCGGTGCGCCTGGTAGAGGTCGACGTAGTCGGTGTCGAGGCGCTTCAGCGAAGCGTTCGCCGACTCGATGATGTGCTTGCGGCCGAGGCCCTGGTCGTTGGGACCCTTCGGGCCGGTCGGCCAGTAGACCTTGGTGAAGATCTCCAGGCTTTCGCGGCGCAGGCCCTTCAGTCCGCGGCCGAGCACCGATTCGGCGGCCGTGTTCGCATACGCGTCGGCCGTGTCGAAGGTCGTGATGCCGACGTCGAGCGCCGCCTTGATGCAGGACTGGGCCTGGTCCTCCTCCACCTGGGACCCGTGGGTGAGCCAGTTGCCGTACGAGATCTCACTGACATTGAGGCCGCTGCGGCCCAGTCGTCGAAACTCCATGGGCGCGACTCTACCCCAGGCCGTTAGGCAGGCTAACGACCTGGGTTTCGCCTGATCAGACCTTGTCGCCGGGCTTCACTCGCGGCTTGGGGACCCGCAGCTTGCGGATCTGGCTGGCCCGGATGAACGAGTACCAGCCGACGGAGGTGCCCTTGACCGTCTCGTCCGGGAACTTCAGGCGGACCATCTTCGCGATCCGGCGCCCGCTCAGGAAACCCTCGACGATCATGCCGAGCAGCATCACGGTGCACAGCAGCGTCGCGTACCGCTGCACCTCGGGGTACGGCAGGATCAGCGCGACGAACACCAGGATCGCCAGCGGCATGAACAGGCCGAGCAGGTTGCGCCGCGAGTCGACCAGGTCGCGGATGTACGCCTTGACCGGGCCGCGGTCGCGGGGGAGCAGGTACTTGTCCTCGCCCGCCATCATCCGCTCGCGGCGTTCCTTGGCGGCGTTGCGCTGCTTCGCCTTGTACTCCGGGTCGGCCTTCGCGGACTTGCGGAGTTCCTTGTTCCGCTTCATCGCCTCCCGCATGGTGGTCGGCGGGGGCGCCACCGGGCCGCGGCGCTTGGCCTCGGCCTCACGCCGCTTGGGTGTGGCCTTGCCCTTTCCGGGCGTGTACGCCTTGGCCTGGACCTCGACGGCCTCGTTACCGGGCGTCTCGGTGTCCGTCGTGGCGGAGTCTGTGGTGCTACGGCGCAGGAACCTCACCCCACCAGGGTAGTCGCGGGCGTCACGGTGCCACGCACCAGGCCGAGCGATATGTCACCATGGAGGGGAACAGATCGGGACTCCGACGTGTTGGACCATGTGCAAGACGAGTACCCGCAGCGAGTTCGACCAGAGGGAGAACCATGACGACCGCTGAGCAGGCAGCCGCAGCTCAGGCCGAAACCGCCGAGGAGACCCACGGCGTCACGTTGACCGACTCCGCCGCCGTCAAGGCGAAGGCCCTGCTCGAGCAGGAGGGTCGCGACGACATGCACCTGCGCATCGCCGTCCAGCCCGGTGGGTGCGCCGGCCTCCGTTACCAGCTGTTCTTCGACGAGCGCACGCTCGACGGCGACCTGTTCCGTGACTTCGACGGGCTCCGCGTCGCCGTCGACCGGATGAGCGCGCCGTACGTGACGAGCGCCGTGATCGACTTCGTCGACTCGATCGAGAAGCAGGGCTTCACGATCGACAACCCCAACGCGACCGGCAGCTGCGCCTGCGGCGACAGCTTCCACTGACGCACGTCGGGCATGAAG
Source organism: Amycolatopsis sp. WAC 01375 (assembly GCF_003947325.1). NCBI lineage: Bacteria > Bacillati > Actinomycetota > Actinomycetes > Pseudonocardiales > Pseudonocardiaceae > Amycolatopsis > Amycolatopsis sp. WAC 01375. The sequence goes on along the minus strand of NZ_QHHW01000045.1, from coordinate 50,749 downwards.
AAGGGCCGCGAACCTCACCCAGGTCGCGGCCCTTCTTCATGCCCGCGGCTCTTCACGCCGCAGCGGGATCAGACGTAGGCGTCCAGATCGGCGACCTGGGCGAGGCACCGCTCGTCCACGGTCCACGGCGGGGCGATCTGCCGGGGCAGCGGCAGGTTCTCGGCCTGGAGGGACGACGGGATACCGGCACAGTCGGCGATGAGTTCGCCGATCGATTCGGGCTCGAGCTGATACGCGGAAGTGGTCACGAACGACAAGTTAATGACTCATGGTGGAGTAGGACACCACTACCAACCGGTAGTGTTGATGGCCGTGCTCGAAGCAACCCGTATGGGGCATGACCTGCGGGTAACTTAGCCGTCCTCGCCTCGGCGAGGCCGACCGATCAAGGAGAACCGGTGGCAGACAGCGCCAGGATCGCAGTATCCGGCAGTATCGCAACCGATCACCTCATGCACTTCCCGGGCAGGTTCGCCGAGCAGCTCATCGCCGAGCAGCTGCACCGGGTGTCCCTGAGCTTCCTGGCCGATGATCTCGTCGTCCGGCGGGGTGGGATCGGCGCGAACATCGCCTTCGGTCTCGGCGTGCTCGGCAAGCGCCCCATCCTGGTCGGCGCGGTGGGCTCCGACTTCGCCGACTACCGCTCGTGGCTCGAACGGCACGGCGTCGACACCGCCGGCGTGCTGGTCTCCGAGGTCGCGCACACCGCCCGCTTCGTCTGCACCACCGACGAGGACCTCTGCCAGATCGCCACCTTCTACGCCGGTGCGATGTCCGAATCCCGCAACATCGAACTGGCGCCCGTCGCCGCGCACGCCGGTGAACTGTCGCTCGTGCTGATCAGCCCGGACGACCCAGAAGGCATGGTCCGGCACGCCGAGGAATGCCGCCAGCGCGGCTACACCTTCGCCGTCGACCCCTCGCAACAGCTGGCGCGGATGGACGGCGCGCAGGTGCGTTCCTTCGTCGAGGGCGCGAAGTACCTGTTCAGCAACGACTACGAATGGGAACTGCTGCTCCAGAAGACCGGCTGGTCCGAGGCCGACGTCCTCGACCGAGTCGGCATGCGGATCACGACGCTCGGGGAGAAGGGCGTCGAGATCATCGGCAAGGACGGCCTCGCGCTGCAGATCGGCGCCGTCCCGGAACGCGGCAAGGTCGACCCGACCGGCGTCGGCGACGGCTTCCGCGCCGGGTTCATCGCCGGTATCGACGGCGGCCTCAGCCTGGAGCGTTCGGCGCAGCTGGGCTCGCTGATCGCCGTGCTGGTGCTGGAAACCGTGGGCACGCAGGAATGGTCGTTCGACCGCGCTGACGTCCTGGGCCGCCTCAAGGACGCCTTCGGCCCGGAGTCCGCCGAGGAGATCGCGGCGATCCTGCCGGAGTGAGCTTGAGCCTGGCTTGAAGGTCCGTGAAGGCCTCCTTGAGGGACCCAGAGTCCCTCAAGGAGGCCTTCACGGACTTGCTGGCCTATCGCGAAAGCCACTTTCGGGACCTCAGGCGTCGCGAAAGTGGCTTTCACGACGCATCTCGACCATGGGTTTCAGCGACGGCACCTGTGGTAGCGAAGACCCCCTCTTCGCTACCACACCCCTGCCCCAACGTTGCGAAAGCCACTTTCGCAACGTTGAACGTTGCCAAAGTGGCTTTCGCAACCTGTCACCTTTGCCCTGCCCGTCAATAACCCCTCAAGCGGATGCAGCGAAGGGCCCCTTCATACACTTGGGGTGTCTTCCCAGGCTCGTGAGCGTGCCGGGATCCGGCGGCACGTGTGTCTGGAGCCGGATTTCGTGTGTTTCAGGCCGGATCTCACGTGGTGCGGCGAGTTCCGTCCCCGATCACGTGAGTTCGGTCTTCCGTCACGCGTGTTCGCCCTGGCAGGCGGCCGAGGTCTACACGCGTCGGGTCAGGATGGCGGCGATTTCCGCGGGCCGCGAAACGTGGGGGCAGTGCCCGGCGTCGATCTCGATCGCGGTCACGCCGAGCCGGTCCCGGGCGGCCCGGCGCATCCACTCCGGTTTCAGGGTGCGGTCCCGGGTGGGGACGATCACCGTCGACGGGATCTCCGGCGCGGGCCCGGCGGGATGCGTCGCGAGAACGGCGGGGCTGAACAGTCGCAGGCTTTCCAGCGCCAGCCGTTCGGTCTCGGGATCGCAGTCGTGGAAGAGGAACTCGGCCGCCTTCGCGGGGTCGGCCGTCGGGTCGACGCCGATCCAGTCCGGTTCGAGTGCGGTCCTGGCCTCGTCTCGCAGGCTCTTCCCGCCCGCGAAATCGGGGATGTAGGCGGCGACCCACACCATCGCCCGCGCGCCGAGCGCTTCGGCGATCGCGGGAAGCAGCACGCCGGATCCGGAATGGGCCACGACGACCGGCCGTCCGCCGCCGTACTGCTCCCGCGCGTGCTGCGCGTAGCCCTCGATCGGCAGATCCGCCGGGGTCAGCAGGTCCACGGCGATCGCGCGGTGCCCGGCGGCGGTGAGCACCTTGGCCACCCGGTTCCAGCCCGCGGGGCTCTGCGACGTGCCATGAACGAGGACGAAGTCCATCCCGCCATGCTGGCCTCCACGTCGCGAACGGTGAAGGCCGGCACGCGAAGTCGTGACTAGAGCTTCACCGGGTAGACGGGTTCCGGCACCTCGGGCTTGATGCGGTTCTCCACGAAGATGCCGTGCCACAGCATGAACATCAGCAGCGCCCAGAGCTGGCGGCTGCGGTCGTGCTGGCCCTCTTTGTGCTCGTCGAGCAGCGCCAGCGCGGCCTTCTTGTCGATCAGCGCGTCGGTCCGGGAGTCGGAGATGATGCCCTTGGCCCAGTCGTACATCTCGTCGCGCAGCCACAGCCGGATCGGCACCGGGAAGCCGAGCTTGCGCCGGTTGAGCACGTGCCCGGGAATGATCTTCGCCAGCGCCTGGCGCAGTGCGTACTTGCTGGTCCCGTGCGTGAGCTTCTGGTCGACGGGGATGGTCGCCGCGACCTTGAACACCTCGGGGTCGAGGAACGGCACGCGCAGTTCCAGCGAGTTCGCCATGGTCACCTTGTCGGCCTTGACCAGGATGTCGCCGCGCAGCCAGGTGAACAGGTCGACGTGCTGCATCCGCGCGACCGGGTCCCAGCCTTCGGAAACCCGGTACCAGGGAGCGGTGACGTCCTTGAAACCGACGCCTTCCTGGTAGGTGCGCAGCACCTTCCGGAGCTGCTCGTCGCGGAAGTTGCGGGCGTTGCCGTAGTAGCGGTCCTCCAGCGGCAGCGCGCCCCGCCGCAGCAGATCCTTCCCGCGGGTGCCCTCGGGGATCTTCGTGGAGACCTTTCCGAGGATCTTGCGCACCCCGCCGGGGATCTTCTCGAACGGCGCCAGCGAGATCGGCTCGTTGTAGACGGTGTAGCCACCGAAAAGCTCGTCGGCGCCTTCGCCGGACAGCACGGCCTTGACGTGCTTACGCGCTTCGCGGGCGATGAACCACAGCGGTACGAGCGCCGGGTCGGCCACCGGATCGTCCAGATACCAGACGATCAGCGGCATCGCCTCCATCATCTCTTCGGCCGACACCACCCGGACCACGTGCTTCACCCCGATCGCGGCGGCCGTCTCGGCGGCGACGTCCACCTCGGAGTAGCCCTGGCGGTCGAAGCCGCTGGTGAACGCGATGAGGTTCGGGTTGTGCTCCTTCGCCAGCGTCGCGGTCGCGGTCGAGTCGATACCGCCGGAGAGGAACGCGCCGACCGTGACGTCCGGGTCGGAGATCATGTGCTTGCCGACCGAGTCGCGCATCACGTCGGCGATCCGCTCGTACAGCGCGTCCGCTTCGGCCTGGCCGTTGACCGGCTTCGCGGTGAACTGCGGGTGGAAGTAGCGGGTGAATTCGATGTCGCCGCCCGGCACCAGCCGGAACGACGTGCCGGACTCGACGCGGCGGATCCCGGCGTGCAGAGTCTCGGGCTCCGGCACGTACTGCAGCACCAGGTAGTGCTGCAGGGCCGTCTTGTCCAGCTTCTCCTCGACGCCGAGCACGCTCGAAAGCTCCAGCAGGCTCTTCTTCTCGCTTGAGAAGGCGACCTTGCCGGGGCCGGCGGAGTAGAACAGCGGCTTGATGCCGAACGGGTCGCGCGCGCCGAAGACGACCTTCTCCTGGGAGTCCCAGATCATGAAGGCGAACATGCCGCGCAGCTTCTTCACCGCGTCGTCGCCGAGGTAGTGGTACGCCGCGACGATCGCCTCGCCGTCGCCCTCTGTGGCGAACTTCGCACCGTGCTCGGCGGCCAGCTCGTCGCGCAGCTCCTTGTAGTTGTAGATCTCGCCGTTGAAGTTCAGCGTGTAGCGCTCGGGAGCCTCCGGCGGGCCCCAGATCAGCGGCTGGTGGGCGTGGTCGACGTCGATGAAGGCCAGCCGGTTGAAGCCGTAGACCACCTCGGCGTCGGCCCAGGTGTCGTGCTCGTCGGGGCCGCGGTGCCGCTGGCAGCGCATGGCCGCGTCGACGGCGTCACGGGCGCTCGCAGCGTCGGCTTCGGTCGAACAGATCAGTCCAAGCAGGCCGCACACGTCTAGTTCACACACCTCTTGTTGGCCGAGCGGGGAGAAGGGCCCAGTATGCCGGTGGGCGTGTACCCCCGGATGTGGTGGGGGATACGCGTGTTGGGGTCACCCCTTGGTCAGCGCGGCCCCGTAACTCGGCTAGGCTCCGCGTGAACAAGAAGATCGGTCGAGGAGGCTCTGGGTGAAAGGGCAAGGCGCAGTGGGAAATCCAGAGCGCATCCCGGTTAAGCGGGCTGGTCGCGTCGCAGCGCTGGCCGCGCTGGTGATGCTGACCGCGACGGGCTGTTCCGGGGACGAGATCCTCCGCTTCGGCTGGCCTGTCGGGGTGACCCCGCAGGCGCACGACATGCGCACCCTGTGGACGTGGACGGTCGTCGCCGCGCTGGTCGTCGGTGTCATCGTCTGGGCGCTGATCTTCTGGACCGCGATCTTCCACCGCAAGAAGAAGACCGCCGACGGCGCGGAAGAGGAACTGCCCCGTCAGTTCCAGTACAACATCCCGCTGGAGCTCTTCACTGTCGTCGTCCCGACGATCATGGTCTGCGTGCTGTTCTTCTTCACCGCGACCACCGAGAACCGCGTGCTCGCCGAGACGGACAACCCGGACGTCACGGTCGACATCGTCGCGTTCCAGTGGAACTGGGAGTTCAAGTACAAGAGCGACTCCAAGAACCACGACGACCCCGAGATCACCACGGTCGGCAGCTCGACCGAGATCCCGCTGCTCGTCCTGCCGACGAACAAGACGATCCAGTACAACCTGCGGTCGGCCGACGTCATCCACTCCTTCTGGGTGCCGGAGTTCCACTTCAAGCGGGACGTCATGCCGGATCCGGAGAAGAACAACCAGGACTTCACCTTCCAGAACTCGATCGACAAGGAAGGTTCGTTCGTCGGCCGCTGCGCGGAACTGTGCGGCACCTACCACTCGGGGATGAACTTCGAGGTCAGGGCGCTGTCGCCGGACAAGTACGCGCAGTACATCCAGCTCCGTGGCACGGTGAACCCGAAGAGCGGCAAGCCGAACACGGCTTCCGAGGCGCTGACGGCGATGAACTGCGGCGACCTGTGCTCGCCCTACGCCGTCACCACCACCCCGTTCAACACCGACCGCACCGCGCGGGTCGCGTCCAACTGACCCGGCTGTTCGAGCCCGAAACAGGAGTGAGGCAACGTCCATGAAGGTCGAAGGACGGATTTTCTTCCTCGTCGCGGTCTTCTCCGTCGTCGTGGCGGGTATCTACGCGTACATGACCGGAACGATGACCCGGGACGGCGTCGAGCCGGTCGGTGTGGTGGCCCTGATCCTGACCGGTGGCCTGGCCTTCCTGGCCGGGAGCTACCTGCAGTTCGTGGCGCGGCGCATCGAGCCGCGCCCGGAGGACCGGGAAGACGCCGAGATCAGCGACGGCGCCGGCGAGCTGGGCTTCTTCAGCCCCGGCAGCTACTGGCCGATCGGTCTCGCGGCGGCCGCCGCGCTGACCGGTGTCGCGCTCGCGTTCTTCCACATCTGGCTGCTCATCATCGCGCTGGGCCTGGTGATCGTCGCCATCGGCGGGCTGGTGTTCGAGTACCACACCGGTCCGAACCACGAGTGACGTTCTGACGCCGAAACGGCGCCCGCTCCCTGGTGGAGCTGGGCGCCGTTTTCGCGTTCAGAGGACTAGGCGCTGTCCTGCAAGTCATGTTCGCGGTCTTCGCGCCCAGGTGGTCCCTGACGGCGGATGCGGCCGAGTACGACCCGGTACGAGGCCGATCCGCCCGCACCGCCAGGAACCACCTGGATCACGAAGCCCATCGAACAGACTCACAGGACAGCGCCTAGACGCGGGCGGGGTGCGGCGGTTCCTTCGCTTCGGGCTTGGCCGCTCGCTTCGGCGCCAGCGCCGCCGCCAGGACGGCCAGCATCCCCGCGATCTCCGGCCACGTCGGCCGGTGCCCGTAGGCGAGGACGTCCACCACCACCGCGACCACCGGATAGACGTAGGACAGCAGCGCCACCGTCGTGGTCGGCAGCTTGCCGATGCTCGCGTACATCAGGACGTACATCAGCGCGGTGTGCACGGTTCCGAGCAGGACCAGCCACAGCAGCCCCGAGGTGTCCGTGGGCAGCGGCGTGACGAGCAGCGCGGGGGCGAGCACGATCGTCCCGGTCACCAGCTGGACGGCCGCCAGGACGTGCGGGCGCAGGTGCTTGAGCTGCTTCGCGATGAACGAGGCGCCGGCGTAGAGGGCGGCCGCGCCGAGGGCGAGCGCGATCCCCGCCAGTCGTACCGGTTCGCCGTCGGCACCGTGCGCCGACAGGGAGATGAGCGCCACCCCGCCGAACGCGATCAGCGCCCGGACCAGCTGACTCTTCGCCATCTTCTCGCCGAGGAACGCGGCGGCGAGACCGACCAGCATCAGCGGCTGCGTGTGGTACACGACGGTGCTGACCGAGATCGACGACAGCGCGTACGAGGCGAACAGCAACACCCAGTTTCCGACCAGGAACAGCCCGCCGAGGACGGCGAGCAGCAGGTCGCGGCGGCTGAGTGTCCACGGGCGGAGCCAGCCCCGGGCGGCGCTCCACACCAGGAGCAGGAGGCCGCCGACCAGGCTCCTGGCGAACGCGACGGCGGGCGCGTCGGCGCCGCTTTCGAGGACGACGGCGCCGATCGTGCCGGACAGCGCCATCGCGGCCGTCCACTGCAGCAGGGGGTTGTTCTTGTTCATGCCGACCACTTTCGCCCTCGCGTCCGCGTTCAACCAGTGTCAGAGATGACATCGACCGCAAAACTTATGACACACTGCGCGGATGGATGTGAAGAAGGTCGCGGTGGTGCTCGCCGACCAGGTCTCACCGTTCGAACTCGGCGTCGCGTGCGAGGTCTTCGGCACCGATCGCAGCGCCGACGGCATCGAGGGCTGGGATTTCGCGGTCTGCTCGCCCGGCGGCGAGAACGTCCTGAGCTGGTCCGGCTTCGGGCTCGATGGCTTGGAGAGCCTGGACTTCGCGGCGTCGGCGGACCTGCTGATCGTGCCGACCTGCGCCCCGCGCAGCGCGAGCCCGCCGGAGCCGGTGCTCGAGGTCCTCCGCGACGCGGCGAGCCGAGGCGCCTGGGTGGCGGGCTTCTGCGCGGGCGTCTTCTCGCTCGGCTACGCGGGGCTTCTCGACGGGCGTAACTGCACCGTCCATTGGGTCTACGAGCAGGAGTTCCGGTCGCGCTTCCCGACCGCGAAGGTCGACCCGAAGGCGTTGTACGTCGACGACGGTGGCGTCCTCACCAGCGCGGGAACCGTCGCCGCCGTCGATCTTTGCCTGCATCTGGTGCGGGAACTGCGCGGTGTCGCCGCGGCCACCACGCTGGCGCGGCGGATGGTCGCGGCGCCGCACCGGGTCGGCGGGCAGGCGCAGTTCGTGCAGGCGCCGGTGCCCGAGACCGCCGCGCCGGACGACACCGTGCTCGCCGAGGCGCTCGAATGGATCGAGCGGCGGCTGGACCGGCCGTTCACCGTCGCGGAACTCGCCAGGCGCAGCGGGTTGGGGGAGCGCACGTTCCTGCGCCGGTTCTCGGCGGCCACGGGTACGACGCCGCACCGGTGGCTCACCGAACGCCGCCTCGATCGGGCGCAGTCGCTTCTCGAGGAGGGTCGTCTGTCCATTGAGGACATCGCGGTCGCCTGCGGATACGCCTCCGCCGCGGCACTGCGGCATCAGTTCGGCAAGCTGCGCGGGACCAGCCCGAGTGCTTACCGCCGGACGTTTTCCGCGGGCTAGAAGGAGGAGGTCAGGCGCGAGGTGGTCGTGAGTGGCGATTCGGGTTAGAACCCGAATCGCCACTCACGACCCACGGCACCGACCACGCCGCCTTTGCCTTACCCCTCAAGAGAAGGAGATCTCCTGCCCTACGGTGACATGGACGTGGTCGGGGACCTCGTCGTGCTGGTCGCCGACGGTGAGTGTTCCGGTCGGTTCGAACAGCAACAGCGACGCACCGTCCACTGAGGACGGTTTGTGGAAAGTGCCGCGCGGGACGACGAACACGGAGCCGCGGGGGAGCGTGACGACCCGTTCACCCGTGTTTTCGCGCAGCGAGATGTCCAAAGTGCCGTCGAGGACGAGAAAGAACTCGTCGGTGTTCTCGTGGACGTGCCAGACGTGCTCGCCGGCGACCTTGGCGAGGCGGACGTCGTAGTCGTTGACGTGCGCGACGATCCGCGGGCTCCAGATCTCGTCGAATCCGGCCAGCGCGGTCTTCAAATCGATCGGTTGCTTGCTCATGATCCGATCCTGGCCGCTGGACCGCCGGAGCGGTGAGTGCTAGGAATCGCATATGTCGCATGATTTCTCGCACAAGGTCGCCGTCCTGGTGGACGAGGGGTCCAACCCCTTCGAAATGGGGGTCGCGACCGAGCTCTTCGGCCTGCGGCGGCCGGAACTGGATCGCCCCTGGTACGGCCTCACGCTGTGCGCCGCCGAGCCGTCCGTGCGCATGCACCTGGGGATGTTCACGCTGACCGGCATCGCCGGGCTCGAAGCCGTGGAGGCCGCCGACACGGTGATCGTGCCCAACCGGCCCGATCCGGAGAGCCCGGTCCGGGACCCGGTGCTGACGGCCATCCGCGACGCGGCCGCGCGGGGAGCCCGGCTGGTGAGCTTCTGCACCGGCGCCTTCACCCTCGCGCGGGCGGGCGTGCTGGACGGACGGCGTGCGACGACCCACTGGAAGTGGGCGGGACTCTTCCGCGAGCTGTATCCCGAAGTGCTGCTGGAGCCGGACGTCCTCTTCGTCGACGACGGCGACGTCCTGACCGCCGCGGGCAGCGCGGCCGCGCTCGATCTGGGCCTGCATCTGATCAGCCGCGACCACGGCGCCGAGATCGCCAACGCGGTGAGCAGGCGGCTGGTGTTCGCCGGGCATCGCGACGGTGGCCAGCGGCAATTCATCGAACGTCCGCTGCCGCCGGTGCCGGACACCTCGCTGGCGCCGGTGCTCGCCTGGGCGCGCGAACGGCTGGACCACCCGCTCACCGTCGCCGACCTCGCCGCGCGGGCGGCCGCCAGCCAGGCGACGCTGCACCGGCGCTTCCGTGCCGAACTGGGGACCACGCCGCTGGCGTGGCTCACCACCGAACGGATCGCACTGGCGTGCCGGCTCATCGAGCGCGGGGAGCAGCGGCTGGACCGGGTGGCGCGGGCGTCGGGGTTCGGTACCGCTGCGAACCTGCGTACGCAGCTTCGGCGGGCTACGGGACTGACGCCTACGGCTTACCGGGCGCGGTTCAGTACCGCTTCGTAGTCGGTCGCCTGTGCAATGAAAGGCTCCTTCATTGCAAAATTTGCAATGAAGGGGCCTTTCATTGCACGTCGTGAGTGGTCAACGCAAGGATCTTCGCTGACCGCGGTCTCCCGTCGAGCGAGAGGCCTGTCAGGCGAAGGCGATCCACCGGTTCAGCAGGTCGGCCGCCGCGCCCGAATCGACGGCCGAGGCCGCCCGCGCGAGCCCGGCGGCCAGATCGTCTTCCAGCGATCCGGAGAACCCGGCGAAGGCCGCCAGCGCGGCCGCCGAGTTGAGCAGTACCGCGTCCCGCACCGGCCCGGTCTTCCCGGCCATCACCTGCCGGAACACCTCGGCGTTGTGCGCCGCGTCGCCGCCGCGCAGGTCCTCCGCGGTCGCGCGGGCGATGCCCAGCGACGCGGGGTCGAAGCTCCGCTCGGTGATCTCGCCGCCGGAGACCACCCACACCGAACTCGTGGTCGTGGTCGTGATCTCGTCCAGCCCGTCGTCGCCGCGCACGAGCAGCACGGTCATCCCGCGCCGCGCGAACACCTCGGCGAGCACGCGGGTCTTGTCCGCGTACGCGCAGCCGATCAGCGAACTGCGCGGTTGCGCGGGGTTGGTGAGCGGGCCCAGCAGGTTGAACGTCGTCGGCACGCCGAGTTCGCCGCGCGTCGGGCCGGCGTGGCGCAGGGCGGGGTGGAACTTCGGCGCGAAGCAGAAGCCGATGCCCAGTTCGTTCACGCTGCGCTGGACGGTCTCGGGCGGCAGGTCGATGGTGACGCCCAGTTCCTCCAGCACGTCGGCCGCGCCGGACTTCGACGAGGCGCTCCGGTTGCCGTGCTTGGCCACCGGGGCGCCTGCCGCGGCCGTCACCACCGTGGCCATGGTGGAGATGTTGACCGAATTGGACCGGTCGCCGCCGGTGCCGACGATGTCCACCGACGGCCTGTCGATCGTCACCCGTTTGGCGTGCGCCAGCATGGCGTCGGCCATGCCGGAGATCTCCGCCGGTGTCTCGCCCTTCGCGCGCAGCGCGACGGCGAACCCGGCGATCTGGGAGGGCGTCGCCGCCCCGCTCATGATCTGGTCCATCGCCCACGCGGTGTCCTCCTCGGACAGATCCGCGCGCGCGATGAGCTGGTTGAGCAGGGACGGCCAGGTCTTAGTGGTCACCATCGGAAGTCCTCCGGGGGTCTCGACGGCCCAGCTTCCCGCTGGACGCACGGGCCGCGAGATCCGAGTACAGCACCGGTACGAGGACCTCGCGGCCGCACGCCCGGCGGAAACCTGGATCCGCCGAATACCCGCGAAGGACTTCCGATGGCAACCACTTGGCGGCCGCGCTCATCGGCTCAGCCGTGCACGGCCGGCACCCGGCGGGCGCGCAGCACGTCGGCGACGGTTTCGGCGGCGGTCAGCGGGTCGAGCGGGTGGACCAGCACCGCGTCGGCCTGCGACCAGGTCGCGAGCCAGCGGTCGTCCTTGCGCCGGACCGAAACCACGATCGGGGGGCAATCCTCGATCTCGTTCTTCAGCTGGCGGGTCAGCCCGATGCCGCCCGTCGGCTGCGCCTCGCCGTCGAGGATGGCCAGGTCCACGTTGCCCGCGTCCATCTCGACGAGGACCTCGGAGATGCCGGAGGCCTCGGTGTAGTCCACCCGGCCGAGGTCGGCGGCGGGCCTGCGGCCGACGGCGTTGATGATCGCCTCGCGCACCTCCGCCTTGTGGCTGAACACCAGGATCCGCATCGCCTGCTCGCCCATGAGCGCGCCTCCGCCTCGTCTAGTCATGTCGACCCCGCGATGTTATCCGCCATGACCGACATCACGTGGCCGCCCCCGACGGCTGGAGTGCGTCCCAGCCCAGCGAATCGCCGCCGAGCCGCTGCGCGAGGCCCGCCATCCGTGACCGTTCTTGCGCGCAGTGCAGCGCGTCGAGGGTCTGGACGCGCACCGCGTGCGTCAGGGTGAAACCGCCGTCGGACCCGTGTTCCCGCAGCTCCCAGCCGTCCTGGGCGAGGATCGATGTCGCCTCCGCCACCTTTTCGGGCGGCAGTTTCAAGTGGTGGCGCAGGATCGCGGGCGCATCGGCGACCCAAGCGGGTGATCTCGCCAGCACCGAAGAATCCGCCTCGGCCGGATCGAAAGCCTCCGCGACGATCTCCACACCGGGCGTGTCGACGGTCAGACCTGGGAGTTTCGGCTTCTTGACCAGGTCACGAAGCCGATCTAGTAAACCCATGAGTAGCCCTGTTCCCACTTTCGTTCAGATGTGACCCGACACGCACGCGACTTGCCGTGGACCCACCCGGCGGGCCCCGTGCGTGAGAGGACATAATGCGACGCGTGACAACGGCAGCTCCCACCATCAGCCAGCGGGTCCACTCGCTGAACCGGCCGAACATGGTCAGTGTCGGCACCATCGTGTGGCTGTCCAGCGAACTGATGTTCTTCGCCGGACTGTTCGCCATGTTCTTCACCGTGAAGGCGCAGAACGCGTCCGGCCAATGGCCGCCGCCGCTGCACGGTGAGCCCTTCCACCTGAACATCGCGCTGGCGATCCCGTTCACCGTGATCCTCGTGGCGTCGTCGTTCACCTGCCAGTTCGGTGTGTTCGCCGCCGAAAAGGGTGATGTGTTCGGCCTCCGCCGCTGGTACATCATCACGTTGATCATGGGCGCGATCTTCGTCGGCGGCCAGGGTTACGAATACATCAACCTGATCCACGAGGGGCTGACGATCCCGTCCGGCGCGTACGGCACGGTCTTCTACCTCGCGACCGGGTTCCACGGCCTGCACGTCATCGGCGGGCTCATCGCGTTCGTGTACTTGCTCATCCGCACCAAGCTGAGCAAGTTCACCCCGGCTCAGGCCACCTCGGCGATCGTCGTGTCGTACTACTGGCACTTCGTCGACATCGTGTGGGTGGGCCTGTTCGCGGTGATCTACATCCTTCCGTGAACGAAGCCGCCACCACGACCTATCGGCCTGAACTGACAGCAAGGGTTGCCGCAAGATGACCTCCAGCAAGAACAACACGGAGCGCCGCTTTCGCAAGCGGTCGAAGGCACGCAGGCGGTTCGCCGGCGCGCTGGCGCTCGGGATCGCGCTGCTGAGCGTGGGCGGGTTGTACGCCGTTTTCGCCCCGGAGCCGCAGACCGCGCAGGCGCAGGGCGAATCCGCCCTCCTGCGCGAGGGCGAGAAGCTCTACAACAACACGTGTATCGAATGTCACGGGCCGAAGCTCGAAGGTGTCACCGACCGTGGCCCGAGCCTCATCGGCATCGGCGACGCGGCCGTGTACTTCCAGACCTCCACCGGCCGAATGCCGGCGGTCCGCCAGGAAGCCCAGGCGCAGCGGAAGCCGCCGAAGCTGTCCGAGGCCGAGATCAACGCCCTGGGCGCCTACATCCAGGCCAACGGCGGTGGCGCGCAGCGCCCCACCGAGAAGGGTGACGCGCTGCGCGGCGAGGACGTCGCGCGCGGCAGCGAACTCTTCCGCCTCAACTGCGCCTCCTGCCACGGCTTCACCGGCCGCGGCGGCGCGCTCTCCTCGGGCAAGTTCGCCCCGAACCTGGACCCGGCCACGGAAGAGCAGATCTACACCGCGATGCTCACCGGGCCGCAGAACATGCCCAAGTTCTCCGACCGGCAGCTCTCGCCGGAGGAGAAGAAGGACATCATCGCGTTCGTGAAATCCGTTAGTGACGGGAAGAACTCCCCTGGCGGTAGCTCGCTCGGCGGTCTTGGCCCGGCCTCGGAGGGCGCGATCGCGTGGATCGTCGGGATCGCCGCGCTGATCGGCGTGACGTTGTGGATTGGATCGAAGGCATGAGCGCCGAAGGGCCGAAGCCGCCGACAGAGGCGGAATTGGCGGACATGGATCGCGACCAGCTGGTCAAGCTGGGTACCGCGCTCGACGGGGTCGAGATCGTCGAATACCCGACGCCCTGGCCGGTCGAGGGGACGAAGGCGGAGAAGCGCGCCGAGCGCGCTGTCGCCCTCTGGTTCGTGCTGGCCGCGCTGTCCGGCCTCGCGTTCGTGGTCCTCCTCGCGTGGCCGCACTGGTTCGAGTACAAGGAGCCGGGCAAGACCGGCTACACCATGTACACGCTGTACACGCCGCTGCTCGGTGTCACGCTCGGCGTCGCCGTGCTCGCCATCGGCGTCGGCGCCGTCCTCTACACCAAGAAGTTCATCCCGGCCGAGGTCTCGATCCAGGAGCGCGGGGACGGCGGGTCGAAAGAGGTCGACAAGGCCACCATCCTCGCCCAGCTGGCCGACTCGGGCAGCCGCAGCACCATCGCGCGCCGTTCGATGATCAAGCGGTCCGCGGGTGCCGGTGCCGGTGTGCTCGGCCTCGCCGTCGCGGCGCTGCCGGTCGCGTCCTTCATCAAGGACCCGTGGAAGGACACCGAGAACCGCGACTCCCTGTGGCACTCGGGCTGGAAGAAGAACTTCCCGGACGAGGTCGTCTACCTGCGCCGCAACACCGGCCGTCCGCACGAGATCTCCCTGGTCAAGGCCGAGGACCTCGACGCGGGCGCGATGGAGACGGTGTTCCCGTACCGCAAGTCCGAAGAGCACGACGAGCACGCGCTGTCGGCCGCCTTCAAACGCGTCGACAACCCGGTCATGCTGATCCGCCTCCGCCCGACCGACGCCGCCAAGGTCGTCAAGCGGGCGAACCAGGAGGACTACAACTTCGGCGACTACTACGCGTACACGAAGATCTGCAGCCACGTCGGCTGCCCGACCTCCCTGTACGAGCAGCGGACCAACCGCATCCTCTGCCCCTGCCACCAGTCCCAGTTCGACGCGCTCCACTACGCCAAGCCGATTTTCGGGCCGGCGACCCGGCCTTTGGCCCAGCTTCCGATTACAGTGGACTCTGAGGGCTACCTGATCGCGCGCGGAGACTTCAACGAGGCCGTCGGACCGGCCTTTTGGGAGCGTAAGTCATGAGTTCACTCACCACCCCGACGAAGGGGACGAACCCGGTCGAGAAGGCCGCGGGCGCTGGTGCGAAGTGGGCCGACGACCGGTATCACCTGGCCAAGGGCATGCGGCACCAGCTCAACAAGGTGTTCCCGACGCACTGGTCGTTCCTGCTCGGCGAGATCGCGCTCTACAGCTTCATCATCCTGTTGCTCTCGGGTGTCTATCTCACGCTGTTCTTCGACCCTTCCATGGAGGAGGTCGTCTACAACGGCAGCTACACCGGCCTGCAGGGCGTCGAGATGTCGCGGGCCTTCGCGACCACGCTGGACATCTCGTTCGACGTCCGCGGTGGTCTGTTCGTCCGCCAGCTGCACCACTGGGCCGCGCTGATCTTCGTGGCTTCGATGATGGTGCACATGTTCCGGATCTTCTTCACCGGCGCGTTCCGCCGCCCGCGTGAGGCGAACTGGGTCATCGGTGCGCTGCTGCTGGTCCTGGGCATGTTCGAAGGCTTCTTCGGCTACTCGCTCCCGGACGACCTGCTCTCCGGTACCGGTATCCGCGCGACCCTGTCGGGCATCGTGCTCTCGGTGCCGGTCATGGGCACCTGGATCCACTGGGCGCTGTTCGGCGGGGAGTTCCCCGGCAACGAGATCATCCCGCGCCTGTACACGATCCACATCCTGCTGCTGCCGGGCATCATGCTCGGTCTGGTGGCCGCGCACCTCGCGCTGGTCTGGTACCAGAAGCACACGCAGTTCCCCGGCGTGCGCCGCAAGGAGACCAACGTCGTCGGCGTCCGCATCATGCCGGTCTTCGCGCTCAAGGGCGGTGCGTTCTTCGCGCTGGTCACCGGCGTCATCGCGCTGATGTCGGGCCTCTTCCAGATCAACCCGATCTGGAACATCGGCCCGTACAACGCGGCGCAGGTCTCGGCGGGTTCGCAGCCGGACTGGTACATGGCCTGGGCCGACGGCATGCTGCGGATCTGGCCCGCGTGGGAGCTCTACCTCGGGAACTACACGGTCCCGGCGGTGTTCTTCCCCGGCGCGGTCGGGATGCCGCTGCTGATCGGCCTGCTGGTGATGTATCCGTGGATCGAGCGAAAGCTGTCCAAGGACACCGCGCACCACAACCTGCTGCAGCGGCCGCGCGACGTCCCGGTGCGGACCTCGCTGGGCATCATGGCCCTGACGTTCTTCGCGGTCATCATGCTGTCGGGCTTCAACGACATCATCGCGTTCGCCTTCGACATCTCGCTGAACGCGACGACGTGGGCGGGCCGGATCGGTGTCCTGCTGCTGCCGCCGATCGCGTACTACATCACTTACCGGATCTGCCTCGGCCTCCAGCGGGCCGACCGCGAGGTGCTCGAACACGGTGTCGAAACCGGCATCATCAAGCGCCTGCCGCACGGTGAGTTCATCGAGATCCACCAGCCGCTCGGCCCGGTGGACGACCACGGCCACGCGATCCCGCTCGAGTACCAGGGCGCGTCGGTACCGAAGAAGATGAACAAGCTCGGCTCGGCGGGGCACGCCGTCGCCGGTTCGACCTGGTCCCCGGACCCGGTCGAGGAGACGATCGCGCTGGAGCGCGCCCGGTCCAACGGGCACGGCAACGGCAAGGTCGACGACATCGGTGGCGAGCCTTCGCAGGAGCGCAAGGAGATCACCTCCGGGCACTAGCCCGGGAAGAAGTACATGAAGGCCCCCTTCCTTGCGTCAGGCGCAAGGAAGGGGGCCTTCATGTACTTCGGGGCACGCGCTTCAGGGAAAGAGGCTCAGGCGCCTTCGACGCCGATGTCGAACGCCGACTCGCTGTCGGCCTTCGAGTACGAGCGGAACGCGATGTGCGTGACCGTGCTCAGCACGCCGGGGACCTTGCCGATCTTCGCCGGGATCAGATCCGCGAGGTCCTCGTGGGCCGCGACGCGGACCGAGGCGATCAGATCGACGTCGCCCGCGCAGGAGTAGACCTCGCGGACCCCCTCGATGTCCGCGATCGCCTGTGCCGCCTCGGGGATGGCATCGGCCTCGACCTGGATCAGCACGATCGCGGTGATCACTACAGCGCCTCCTACGTCAATGAATCCGGTGCCGGAATCCTAGCCCGCCACGCGTTCGAGTGCCGTCGCGCTCGACGCCAGGTCGAGCCACTCCTGCCAGCCGCCCGCCACGGCGGCGGGCTCCGCCCAGGGCTGCGTCGTGCGCACGAGCCGGACACCCGGTCGGGTCAGCCAGCGCAGGAGGATCTGGATCTCCTCCGGGATCGCGCCGAAGAGCGGGCCGGGGCCGGGGATGACCGTCTCCGCCGAGGCCACGAGCATCTCGACCACCGGCATCGGCGGTACCCCGCGTCGTGCGACACCCGCCGACGCGAGCCTGCCGTACCGGATCACGGCCAGTTCCCAGCCGCCTTTCCCGTCCGGCCCGGCGGCGATCAATTCCGGGATGCCCGCGAGAGCCGCCTGCCGGTGCGCCCGGCCGACCGCGCGGATCAGCCCGGCCAGCTGATCGCGATGCTGGGCGGCCTGTTCGTAGTGCTCCGCCGCGGAAAGCCGGGCGAGTTGCTCGGCGGCGGCTCGCAGCGGACGTCCGTCCGTCCCGGCGATGAGCCCGGACACCGCCAGCACACTCGGCCGGTACGCCTCGATCGTCTGCTGCCCGGCGCACGGCGCTCCGCAGCGTCCGAGTTCGGCGAGGACACAGGGCGTTCCGGTCGGCGCGGTGGCCGAGATCCGCTGGGTGCACGTCCGCAGCCCCGAGGCGCCGGCGAGGGTGTCCGCGGCCGAGCGGGCGTCGGTCTGGGTGCGAAAGGGCCCCAGCATCCCGTCTCGCGGCATGCGGACCACCGAAAGGCGGGGGAACGCCTCCTCGGTCAGCGCGACCCACCAGGCGTGCCGTGGGTTCTTGGAACGGCGGTTGTACATGGGCCGGTGGGCGGCGATCAGCCGGAGCTCCCGGACAGCGGCCTCCAGCGCGTGCGCGCATTCGACCGCGTCGACCCGCTCGGCCAGCGCGACCATCTCCCGGATCCGTCCTCGGCTCTCCGATCCGGTGAAGTACTGCCGGACCCGGCGGCGGAGGTCGGACGACGTCCCGACGTAGAGGACTTCGTCGCTCGGGCCGCGGAACAGGTAGACGCCGGGCCTCGACGGCAGGTGCTCGGCCAGCGATCGTTTGCGGCGCTGGGCCGCCGTCACCTCGGGCAGGTAGTCCAGCAGCTCCTCGAGGGTGTGGACGCCGAGGTTGCCCACGCGTTCGAGCAGTGCGTGCAGGACGTCGACGGTGGCGCGCGCGTCCGCGAGCGCACGGTGGTTCGGTGTCGTGCGCGCCCCGAACAGCGCGGCCAGCGCGGAAAGCCGGTAGCTGGGGGTCTCGTCGCGGGAGATGACCCGGCGGGCGAGCCGGACCGTGCACACGACGGCCGCCTTGGGCCAGCGGTAGCCGTGGCCCTCGCAGGCCGCACGCATGAAACCGGTGTCGAAGGGGGCGTTGTGCGCCACGAGCACGGCACCGGAGATGAACTCGAGGAACGCGGGCAGCACACGCTCGATGCGGGGAGCGTCGTAGACCATCGCGCTCGTGATGCCGGTGAGCTCGACGATCTGCGGCGGGATCGGCATCCCCGGATTGACGAAGGTGGCGAACTCGCCGACGATCTCGCCCGCGCGGACCTTGACGGCGCCGATCTCGGTGATCCCGTCCGGACCGGGTTTCGTTCCCGTGGTCTCCAGATCGAATACGACGAAAGTGGTGTCCCGCAAAGGGGTTCCGAGCTCGTCGAAGGCGAGTTGCGCCGCGCCGGGCCGCCGTCCGGTGTCCATGGTCGGGCACAGTAGGGGTGGGCACCGACAATCCCGGGAACGCCGCACGCCGTCCCATCCAGCGCGCCCCGAGGCCATGGGGCCTACGCTGGAGCGATGCAACCGCAGCCCGCAGAGCCCGAATCACCCGAGGACGCCACCGGTGGTCCTTCGGGTGTCGTGGCGTCGGCGGGCGCGGAGGAGCCATCCGAAGAGGTACCGGCCGAAGGCTGGACGTCCTTGCCGGAGACCGTGCGGGAGCGGATCGCCGAGCTGGCGGCCGCCGCCGTCGGCAAACTGCCGGTCGCCGACGTGCCGAGGCAGCTGCGCCCGGTCGCGAAGTTCGCCCCGGCGAAACGCGCGAAACTCGGCGGGGCGGCGTTGCTCGCCGCGCTGGGGGAGTCTTCGCAGTTCCGGGTCGCGGTCACCGAATGGCTGCGCGACCACCGCAAGGACGCTCTCGACCCGAACGCCCCCGATTCCGTCGCCGCCGCGGCCGCCGCCGTGCTCCTTGGCGAGGCCGGTGCGGCCGGACGGGTCCGGCTGGTGGCGAAGAACGCCGAGGAGACGGCGTTGCGCGCCGAACGCGATGCCGCGCTGGCCCGCAACCAGCGGCTCGAGGCCGAACTGGCGCAGCTGCGCGAAGAGTTGCGCGAGGCCAAGGAGATCGCCGGCGGCGCGCGGGGCGAACGCGAGGCCGAGGTCGAAAAACTGTTGAAGCGCTTGCGAGAGCAAGGTGTCCAGCTGCGTCAGGCCAAGGACGCGGTCGCCGAGGCTCGCGCCGAACTGGAGAGCGGCGGCGCCGAGAGCGCCGTGGAGATCAAGGCACTGAAGGCCCAGCTGGACCGCGAGAAGCAGCGGGTCGCGGCCGAGCGGACGCGCGCGGAGAAGGCCGTCACCGACGCCGAGATCGCCCGTCAGTCCGCCCGCGAGGCGCGTCAGGCCGACGAGGTCAGGCTCGGGCTGCTTCTGGACACCATCGAAGGCGCCGTCGGCGGGCTCCGCCGGGAGCTTTCGGTGAGCGCGCGGGGCCAGCGCCCGGCGGACATGGTCCGCGGCGCGACGTCGGGCCTCGGGGCGGGCGGCAAGATCCAGGACGTCACCGCGCTCGACCGGCATCTCGCGCTGCCCAACGTGCACCTGATCGTCGACGGCTACAACGTCACGAAGACCGGCTACCCGGAACTGGCGCTTTCCGATCAGCGCGACCGGCTGATCCACCAGCTTTCCGCGCTCGCCGCGCGGACTTCGGCCGAGGTCACCGTGGTGTTCGACGGCGCCGGCGTGCTCTCCGTGCCCGCGGCCGTGCCGCGCGGGGTTCGGGTGCTGTTCTCCGAACGCGGCGTCCTCGCGGACGACGTCATCCGGTCCCTGGTCGCGGCCGAGCCGCCGGGACGGCCGATGGTGGTCGCGAGCACGGACCGCGCGGTGGCGGACTCGGTGCGGCGCAAGGGCGCGCATCCGGTGCCGTCCGCGGTACTGGTGTCGCGGCTCAGCCGGGTCTGACATGCGGTAGGGCGGGGCCTCGTGGGTCTTGACCGGCGATGTCACGTGACCGTCCGTCCAATCACGGGTGTCGTCCCTCCCGACACGTGTGTCGTCCGTTCAATCACGGGAACCGCCACCCGCGCACCGGCGGTAGGTACCTAAGCCACCCTTGACTCCGGTGAGCGTTCCTCGCCCGGCGATCATGTCGCTCGACGGCACGACACTTGCTTTACCCCTCAATGACCGTCCTTGCCACTCACGAGGCCGAAACTGTCGGTGGTCGCTCTTAATGTGCACCTCACCACTGAAAGTGAGGAGTCGAGATGGACGGCAAGGCCATCGCCGATATAGCGGATATAGAGACCTTCGTCATCGATTGCGACCGGTGCGCGGTCCGCGGTGACGCATGTCATGACTGTGTCGTCAGCGTCCTTCTCGGCGCGCCGCCCGCGCTCGAATGGGACGCCGACGAGCGGAGGGCGGTGGACGCGCTCGCGGAAGCCGGGATGGTCCCGCGTCTCCGGATGGTCGAAATCGTGGGGCAGGAGCGCCGGAAATCCGCCTGAGACACGCCACGACCGGGGCATTCGACGAGTGGTCGATCCGATCGGGTGAACGGTAGGTAGTCGTGACCAGCCCCAGGATGTAACGCCTGTCACACCTTTCCGCTCATGCTGGTCCGAAGGTGTTTCGGCGCATCACGGAGAGTTTTTGCGCCTGCCATGGTGGACGTGGTGCCTGTGGTTTCGTAACCTGTCCGAGATCTCGTGGCCGGAAGTCGTCGCCAGACGGCGACACGGGATCGCCACTGAAGCAGCTTTGTCGGGGAGTTGCGCCAGAACCAGCCGTACGCCAAACCTGTTGCGATAGCACTCGGCCAGGCGGACGGCGGGAACGCGGGGAACCGCGCGGGCCTCACGGTCGGCGTCGCGGCTTCGCGGAAGAGGGCCCCCCGACCTCTTCGTCCCGGGTTCTGAGTCGGTGGCCGACAGCAAAGGAGACACGCGCGACCGTGCAGTCGCATCCAGTCAAGCGCGTGGTGTCAGGAGCTTTGGCCGCGGCCGCGGTGATCACCGCCGTAACGGTCGCCCAGCCTGCTGCCACTGCTGCCCCAGCCCCCGCCCTCCAACAGCCCCCGTCCGGTTCGGACGCTCTCGCCAAGTACCGCGACCTCGCGGCACAGGCGGAGAAGGCAAACGAAGACCTCCTCAAGGCGAAGGACGATCTCGCCGCGAAGCAGGCAGAACTCGACAAGGCCACGGCAGACGCCGCCGCCGCCAAGGACCTCGGTGTCAAGGCGGCCGGTGACGAGAAGACGTTCCAGGCCGAGGTGAACAAGTTCGCCGGTGCCTCCTTCACCAGCGGTGTGCAGCTGAACAAGCTGTCGTCGCTGCTGTCGGGCGCGTCGACCCAGGACTTCCTGGAGCGCTCCTCGGCGCTCGAGGTCCTCGCCGCGAACAAGAACACCGCCCTGACCAACCTGAGCGGTGCCGTCGCCCAGGCCGCGGCCGCGGCGAAGCAAGCGGCTGACGCCCAGAACACGGCGACCGCCGCTCGTGACACGGCCGCCAAGCTGACCACGGACATCGAGGCGCGCCAGAAGACGCTGAACGACCAGCTCAAGGAGATTCAGCGGGCCAGCGGCAACCTGAGCACCTCGGACCGCAACGCCCAGAAGGACAAGGGCGGCGCGTTCCCGAACCTGCCCGCTCCGGGTCCCGCCGCGGCGGCGGCCCTCTCGGCGGCGAAGAGCAAGCTCGGCAGCCCGTACGGCTGGGGCGACGTCGGCCCCTCGTCGTTCGACTGCTCGGGTCTGATGCTGTGGGCGTACAAGCAGGCCGGGCTCACCCTGCCGCGGTCGAGCCGTCAGCAGTCCACCTTCGGCGCTCCGGTGCAGAGGGCGCAGCTCCAGCCGGGCGACCTGGTGTTCTACAACTCGCCGGTCTCGCACGTCGGCATGTACGTCGGCAACGGCATGATGGTGCACGCGCCGACCACCGGTGACGTCGTCAAGGTGTCGCCGCTGCAGAACAACTACGTCGGGGCTCGTCGCCCGACCGCTTGATCGAACACCCGGATGGGGCGGTACCGCGCGAGCGGTGCCGCCCCTTTCGCATGCGGAGGGCCAAGTAGCCTGCAGAGGTGCTGAGGACCCTGCTGGTGACCAACGACTTCCCGCCCCGGCCCGGCGGCATCCAGAACTACCTGAACTCGCTGGCCACCCGCTTGCCCGCGGACGACCTCGTCGTCTACGCCCCGTCCTGGGAATCGAGCACCGGTTCGCACGGCGAGTTCGACGCCGCCGCCCCGTTCGAGGTGGTGCGCCATCCGACGTCCCTGATGCTGCCGACACCGGACGTGCTCAAGCGGGCGAAGGAGATCATGCGGGCCCGCGACTGCGAGGCCGTCTGGTTCGGCGCGGCCGCGCCGCTGGCGTTGCTCGGACAGCCGCTGCGGGCCGCGGGCGCCCGCCGGGTGCTGGCGTCGACACACGGCCACGAGGTCGGCTGGTCGATGCTTCCGGGTTCGCGGCAGGCGTTGCGCCGGATCGGCGACACCGTCGACGTGATCACCTACGTCAGCAAGTACACACGCTCCCGGTTTTCGGCCGCCTTCGGCCCGATGGCGGGGCTGGAGATGCTCCCGTGCGGTGTCGACACCGCGCTCTACCGGCCGGACCCGGCCGCGGGCAAGGAAATCCGCGAGCGGCACGGCCTCGGCGACCGTCCGACGATCGTCTGCGTTTCGCGGCTGGTGCCGCGCAAGGGCCAGGACATGCTGATCAAGATCCTGCCCGAACTCCGCAAGCGGATCCCGGACGTGGCGCTGCTGCTCGTCGGCGGCGGCCCGTACCGCAAGACGCTCACCGGGCTCGTCGAGGCGATGGGGGTCGAGGACAGCGTCGTCATCACCGGATCGGTGCCGTGGAAGGAGTTGCCCGCGCACTACAACGCGGGTGACGTCTTCGCGATGCCGGCGCGGACGCGCGGGAAGGGACTCGACGTCGAGGGCCTGGGCATCGTGTACCTGGAGGCTTCGGCGTCCGGGCTGCCGGTCGTCGCCGGGAATTCCGGGGGCGCGCCGGAAACGGTGCTGGACGAGGTCACCGGGCACGTCGTCGACGGCCGCGACGAGCAGCAGCTGCGAGAGACGCTGGCCGCGTTGCTGGCGGATCCGGTGCGGGCGCGGCGCATGGGGGCCGCCGGTCGTGAATGGGTCGGCGAGAACTGGCGATGGGACACCATGGCGGGCAGGCTTTCCGGGCTGCTCGACGGCGATCCCGTCGCGGCCGTGCGCTGAGGAGTCAGGGTTCGTAGCGCGCCGGGTGCTTCGGATCGTCGACGCGGACCACCACGTCGGACAGCGCCGCCGGGTCGACTTCCCGTTCGTAGCGCTCGTAGGCGGGGAGCGCCCATGCGTCCGGCACCCGCCGCTTGAGCGCGGCGGGCGAGAGCCACAGGTGCACGCTCAGGTCGAAAGCGAGCCCCGCGCCGAAGAGGAACTCACCGTCCAGCAGGACGACACCGCCTTCGGGCAGCTCGACACGTTCGGCGCGGGTGGCGCGATCGCGGACCGGATCCCACAGCGACGGGAGGACCAGTCCGCTGCCGTCCTCGGCGAGCGGGTCGAGCACCTCGCGGCGCAGGGCGCCGAGGTCGAGCCAGTCGCTGTAGCGCGAGTCCGGATCCTGTTTGCCGCGTTCGAAACGCAGCGAGGCGGGGCGGAGGAAGTCTTTCGCCGAGATCCGCAACGCCGCGTGACCGGCGATCCGCAGGGGATCGACCAGGGCGTCGGCGAGTTCTGTGGTGTTGGTCGCACCGGCCGCGCCGTCGACGGCGACCGCGATCCGGCGGCGGCCTGTGATCGCCGTGATGCGTTCGGTCAGTTCCGAGACGAGCAGAGCGGGAGAAATCGGACGGTAGCGCACGGAAAGAGATCCTCCACCCGGACCGGTGACTGTCGCACGGTACACCCGATGGGATGATGGCCCGGTGGCGAAAGCAACGGCCAAAACAGCCGGAAGTGGTTGGCAGGTAGGCGTTTCCCAGACCGTGCCGTACAACAGCACGCAGGTGTGGGACTTCCTGGTCGGACGTGAGGGTGTGGGGATCTGGCTCGGCCCGGGTGCCGAACTCGGCCGTGAGCTGGGTGCGGCGTACGAGACGGCCAACGGGACCACCGGCGAGATCCGCGGCCGTTCCGAAGGCGACAAACTCCGCCTGACCTGGCGGCCGAAGGACTGGGACCACGACTCGACCCTGCAGATCACGGTGAGCGGCACCGAACAGAAGACCACGCTCCGTTTCCACCAGGAATGGCTCGCGGGCGCCGACGAGCGCGAAGAACAGCGGGCATACTGGACCGAAGTGACCGAGCGAGTGGTGGCCGCGCTGGCCGAACGCTGACCGGCGCGCCGGGGGAGGCGTACCGATGCAGTCGACCGACGTGCACGACCTGGCCGGGGATCTCGTCCAGGAACCACACCGGATCTCCGCGCTGTTGCG
The DNA here is from genome assembly GCF_003947325.1 of Amycolatopsis sp. WAC 01375. Classification (NCBI taxonomy): domain Bacteria; kingdom Bacillati; phylum Actinomycetota; class Actinomycetes; order Pseudonocardiales; family Pseudonocardiaceae; genus Amycolatopsis; species Amycolatopsis sp. WAC 01375. Next base: position 26,213 of record NZ_QHHW01000045.1, on the reverse strand, counting down.
TGCGGAAGGCCCGGCCCGCAAGGTCCGGATGCCGCGTGGCCTGGACGTCTGGATCGTCACCGGATACGCCGAGGCCCGCGCGATCCTCTCGGATTCCCGCGTCGGCAAGGATCCGGCGGCCATCCGGCGGCTTTTCGAACGCGACGGCTTCGAATCCGCGGCCGACAGCGCGGTCCGCGCGCTCGGCGGGCATATGCTCAACACGGATCCGCCGGACCACACGCGGCTGCGCAAACTGGTCAACCAGGCCTTCACCGCACGCACCGTTTCCCGGCTGCGGCCGAGGATCGAGCAGATCACCGCGGAACTGCTGGACGGCATCGGCGACGCCGAACGCGTCGACCTCCTGCCCGCCTTCGCCGTTCCGTTGCCGATCCGGGTGATCTGTGAACTGCTCGGCGTGCACGCGGGTGACCGGCCGGCGTTCGCGAAGTGGTCGAACACGATGGTCGCCTGGTCGACGCCGGAGGAACTCCAGGCCGCGGCGGCGAAGATGCACGCGTATCTCGTCGAACTCATCGAGGAGAAGCGCGCCGAACCCGCCGACGACCTGCTTTCGGGTCTGATCCACGCCAGCGACGAAGGCGATTCGCTGTCCGCGGACGAATTGCTGGCCATGGCCTTCCTGCTGCTGGTGGCGGGGTTCGAGACGACGGTCAACCTGATCGCGAACAGCGTTTTCGCGCTGCTTCGTGAACCGGGACAGCTGGCCGCGCTCCAGGCCGATCCCGCCCTGCTGCCCGGGGCGGTCGAGGAGTTCCTGCGCTACGACGGCGCGATCCACCTGGCGACCATCCGGTTCACCCGCGAGCCCGTCCAGGTCGGCGACGTCGAGATCCCGGCGGGCGAATTCGTGCTCGTCTCCCTGCTCGGTGCGAACCGGGACGCCGCGAAGTTCGAGGACCCGCACCGGCTGGACGTCACGCGGCCGGCGTCGGGGCATCTCGCGTTCGGGCACGGGATCCACTACTGCGTCGGCGCCCCGCTGGCCCGCCTGGAGGCCGAGATCGCCCTGCGAGGACTGCTGGAGCGGTTCCCGGCCCTGAGCCTGGACGCCGCTCCGGAAGCCTTGCGGTGGCGGGAAAGCACCCTGGTCCACGGCCTGGAAACCCTCCCTGTCCGCCTGTGCTGAGCGGGGTGTGTCGTAGGGTCGCCGGATGGACGCCGCCGAACTCCTCGCGCTCGACGCGGAACACGTCTGGCACCCGTACGGGCCGATGCCGAGCACGATCGATTCCCTGCTCGTACGCGAGGCGAGCGGGGTCCGCCTCACCCTCGACGACGGCCGCGAACTGATCGACGGCATGTCGTCCTGGTGGGCGGCGATCCACGGCTACCGGAACCCGGTGCTGGACGCGGCGCTGGCCGAGCAGGCGGGCCGGATGAGTCACGTGATGTTCGGCGGGCTCACCCACGAACCGGCCATCAGGCTGGCGAAGACCCTGGTCGACCTCGCCCCGGACGGGTTGCGGCACGTCTTCCTGTGCGATTCGGGGTCGGTGTCGGTCGAGGTCGCCGTCAAGATGTGCCTGCAGTACTGGCAGTCGGTGGGGCGCAAGGAAAAGCGGCGCCTGATGACCTGGCGCGGCGGCTATCACGGCGACACGTTCACGCCGATGAGCGTCTGCGACCCCGAGGGCGGGATGCACGCCCTGTGGCGCGGGATCCTGCCGGACCAGCTGTTCCTGCCCAAGCCGCCGGGTGGTTTCGCCGACGAACCGGATCCGGCGTACCTCGACCTGCTCGCGACCGAGATCGAACGGCACGCGGGCGAACTGGCCGCGATCATCGTCGAGCCGGTCGTACAGGGCGCCGGCGGCATGCGGTTCCACCCGCCCGCGTATCTGCGCGCGCTGCGCGAGCTCACCGAGGCCAACGACGTCCTGCTCATCTTCGACGAGATCGCCACCGGTTTCGGCCGCACCGGCACGATGTTCGCCGCCGAACACGCCGGTGTCACGCCGGACGTCCTATGCCTCGGCAAGGCGCTGACCGGTGGTTACCTCACGATGGCGGCGGCGCTGTGCACGCCGGAGATCGCCGACGGGATCTCGCGCGGTGAGCTGCCGGTGCTGGCGCACGGCCCGACGTTCATGGCGAATCCGCTTTCCTCGGCCGTCGCCAACGCGTCGCTGGGGATCCTGGCCGAAGGCGGCTGGAAGTCCGACGTTCCTCGGATCGAGGCCGCGCTGAAGGCCGGGCTCGAACCGGCTCGTGAACTGTCCTCGGTCGCCGACGTGCGGGTGCTCGGCGCCATCGGCGTGGTGGAACTGGACCATCCCGTGGACATGGCGGTGGCGACCGAGGTCCTCACGGAGAACGGGGTCTGGCTGCGTCCGTTCCGGAACCTGATCTACACGATGCCGCCCTACATCTCCGAGGCGGACGACCTCGCCGCGATCACTTCCGCAATGGTCTCGGCCGCACGAAAAGCGTAAAAACGGCGAAATTCAACCCAAAGAGTGTGACCGTGGCCACAGGAAACCGGGAAGGCCACGCTCGGTACAGAGCGTGGTCATGAGTTGATCTTGGTAAGGCGAACGGGCGAGTCCGATCGAGACCCGTCTCGGGTGCTTTGTCGCAAAAAGGTGTTACGTCCTAGTTCCCTGGTGCACAAGCAAACCTGAGAAACCTTTGCGTAGCGGACTTTTGCGCGACGATCGGGTTTCCTGCCCCCATGATCGACTTCGTTGGTGACGAGCACGACACCGGGCCCCCGGGCCGCCGCAATCCCGCATCGACCCTCCTGAAGAACCTTCGCCACGACCTCCCGGCTTCGGTCGTCGTCTTCCTCGTGGCGGTCCCGCTCTCGCTCGGCGTCGCACACGCCGCCGGAGCCCCCTTGCTCGCCGGACTCATCTCCGCCGTCGTCGGCGGAGTCGTCGCGAGCCTCTTCGGCGCCTCCGCCCTGCAAGTCAGCGGTCCTTCCGCCGCGCTGACCATCGTCATCGCGGAGACCATCTCGACCTTCGGCTGGGCGGCCACCTGCGCGATGACCGCCGCGGCGGGTGTGGTCCAGATCGTGTTCGGCGTCTGCCGCGTCGCACGCGCCACGCTGGTGATCTCGCCTGCCATCGTGCACGGCCTGCTCGCCGGGATCGGGTTGATCCTCGTCCTCGGCCAGTTGCACGTCGTGCTCGGTGGCACGCCTCGGAGTTCCGCGATCGAGAACGTCCTCGCGCTGCCGGGCCGGATCGTCGGGCACCACGACCAGGCCGCGCTGATCGGTGTCGTCACCGTCGGCGTCCTGCTGGCGTGGACCAGGATGCCGGCTTCGGTGCGCCGCGTCCCCGGTCCGCTCGCCGCCGTCGCGCTCGCGACCGGCCTTTCCGTCGCGGCCGGGATGGACCTGCCGCGCGTCGACCTCCCGAACGGCTTGCCGGGGCTGGGTTTCGTCCCCGAGGTGCCGTCCGGATCCTTGGCGGCGATCATCGCCGCCGTCCTCTCCATCGCGCTCATCGCCAGCTTGGAGAGCCTGCTTTCCGCCGTCGCCATCGACAAACTGCGAGAAGGGCCGCGCACCGACCTCAACCGCGAACTGATCGGACAGGGCCTGGCGAACGCCGCGGCCGGTTCGCTCGGCGGATTCCCGGTCACCGGCGTCGTCGTGCGCACCATGACCAACTTCGAAGCGGGCGCCCGGACCAGGATGTCGGCGATCCTGCACAGCGCCTGGATCCTCGGCTGCTGCCTGTTCCTGGCGGGCGCGCTGCGGCTGATCCCGCTCGCCGCGCTCGCCGGTCTCCTCGTCTACGTCGGCGCCAAACTGGTCAACCTCACCAATCTTCGTGAGGTTCGCCGCCACGGCGACCTGCCGGTCTACCTCGCGACCCTGCTCGGCGCGGTCGCCGTCAACCTGCTCACCGGTGTCGCCGCGGGGATCGTGGTGGCGCTCGCGCTGATGCTGCGCCGGACGCTGTTCTCCGGGATCCACGTCGAACCGGACGGTCCGCGGACCCGCGTCGTCATCGAAGGCGCGCTCACTTTCCTTTCCGTGCCAAGGCTCACGAGCGTGCTGGCCGCAGTCCCCGGGCGTTCCGAGGTGACGCTGGAACTGTTCGTCGACTACCTCGACCACGCCGCTTTCGACTGCCTGCGCGGCTGGCAGCGCGCATACGAACGCGCCGGGGGCACCGTGGTCGTCGACGAGATCGGGCATCCGTGGTTCGGCCGCGGCAAGGCGGGCGTGCCGACCGTGCGCCGCGGCGTCGCGTCACGGGTGGTGCCGCGCTGGCTCGCGCCATGGTCGCAATGGCAGGCCGAACACCTCGAACTGCCGAGCCAGCGCGGCGGCAGCGTCCCGTTGTGCCGTGGTGCTTCGGAATTCCAGCGGCGGACGGCGCCGCTGCTGCGGAGCACCTGGGACGGGCTGGCGAGCGGGCAGCGGCCGCATACCTTGTTCATCACCTGCGGCGACGCGCGGATCGTGCCGAACCTCATCACCACCAGTGGCCCGGGAGACCTGTTCACCGTGCGGAACATCGGAAACCTCGTCCCGCACGCCGGTGCCGACGCGGATTTCTCCGTGGGGGCGGCGATCGAGTACGCCGTCGGGCTGCTGCGGGTGCGGGAAGTGGTGGTGTGCGGGCATTCCGGCTGCGGCGCGATGAAGGCGCTGCTCGGGGACGCGCCCGACGGGCTCACGCAGCTCGCCGGCTGGCTACGCCACGGCGAGGAAACCTTGCGGCGCAGGGAAAGGGAGGGACCGGTGCTGCTCGACGGTGCCCGTCCCGCGCACGAAAGTGATCAGCTCGCCCTGCACAACGTGGTGCAGCAACTGGAAAACCTGCGCTCGTATCCGGTCGTCGACGCGGCGCTGGCGCGTGGCGAACTCCGGCTCACGGGTATGTACTTCGACGTCGGCGAGGCGAACGTGTCCCTGCTCGACGAGGTGCCGCGGTCGTTCACCTCGGCCACGACCCCGGTCGGCTCTTAGCCTCCGGAAGTCCGTGAAGGCCTCCTTGAGGGACCCAGGGTCCCTCAAGGAGGCCTTCACGGACATCGGTCGAGTTGGCCGGGCGGCCGACCGATACATCCCAGGATTCGGGAGTACGTAAGGCTTTTCGCAACGCGGAGGACATCTCCGGGCAACAAGCCGGACCGAAAGTGGGCCACGCCACCCGACGGTAGGGTGATATTCACTCGATCAGGTGGTGCATATCGGACAATTCACCAGTTACCTGGTGATCATGATGGTGATCATCAAAAAACCTCTCGCCGTGCTCCGGCACGACCTGCCCGCCTCGCTGGTGGTGTTCCTCGTCGCCGTGCCGCTTTCACTCGGGATCGCTCTCGCGTCGGGGGCGCCGATCGTCGCGGGGTTGATCGCCGCCGTGGTGGGAGGTGTGGTCGCCGGAGCCCTCGGCGGCTCCCCGCTTCAGGTCAGTGGTCCGGCGGCCGGGTTGACGGTGATCATGGCCGAAACCATCGCGACCTTCGGCTGGGCGACCACCTGCGCGATCACCGTCGCCGCGGGCGCGCTCCAGATCCTGCTCGGGCTGAGCCGCATCGCCCGCGCGGCGCTCGCGATCTCGCCTGCCATCGTCCACGGCATGCTCGCCGGTATCGGCGTCACGATCGTCCTCGGCCAGCTCCATGTCGTACTGGGCGGAACGGCCCAGAGCTCGGCGCTCAAGAACATCGCCGAACTGCCGGCGCAGATCGTCGGCCACCACGACACCGCCGCGTTGATCGGCGTGCTCACCATCGGGATCCTGCTGCTGTGGCCTCGGCTTCCCGCGTCCGTCCGCAAGGTGCCCGGTCCGCTCGCCGCGATCGCGCTGGTGACCGTGCTGTCCGTCGCCACCGGGATGACCCTGCCCCGCGTCGACCTGCCGGGTGACCTGCTCAACATCCGCTTCGCGCCCGAATTCCCGGACGCGGGCTGGGGCGCGTTCGCTGTCGCGGTCATCACCATCGCGCTGATCGCCAGCGTGGAAAGCCTCCTGTCGGCCGTCGCCGTCGACAAGATGCACACCGGACCGCGGTCGAACCTCGACCGCGAACTGATCGGACAAGGCGCCGCGAACATGACCTCCGGCGCGCTGGGCGGGCTTCCGGTCACCGGCGTGATCGTCCGCAGCTCCACCAACGTCGTCGCCGGCGCCCGCACCCGGGTGTCCGCGATTCTGCACGGCGTCTGGATCCTGGTGTTCGTCGCCGTGTTCGCCGGGCTGATCCAGAACATCCCGCTCGCGGCGCTGGCGGGACTGCTCGTCCACGTCGGCGCGAAACTGGTCAACCCCGGCCATATGAAGCAGGTCCTCAAACACGGTGATCTGGGGCTGTACGTGGTGACACTCGCCGGTGTCGTCGTCTTCGACCTGCTCACCGGCGTGCTGCTCGGTATCGCGCTTTCGGTGCTGCTGATGCTGCGGCGCACCGTGTGGTCCGGGATTCACGCCGAACGCGACGGTGGCGAATGGCGCGTCGTCGTCGAAGGTGTCCTGACGTTCCTCTCGGTGCCGAGGCTCAGCCGCGTGCTCGCGACCGTGCCCGACGGCGCGAAGGTGACCCTGGAGTTGGTCGTCGACTACCTCGACCATGCCGCTTTCGAGAGTCTTTCGAACTGGCAGCAGGCGCACGAACGCTCCGGTGGGCAGGTGACCGTCGACGAGATCGGGCATCCGTGGTTCGCCAACGGCAAATCCGGCGATCCCACGCTGACCAGGACGGCCGCGATGCGTTCGGTGCCGCGGTTCCTCGCGCCGTGGTCCGACTGGCAGGCGAAGGACGTCGAGGTGCCCGGACAGCGCGGCGGGCCGACACTGCGCGGGGCGACCGAGTTCCAGCGGCGCACGGCCGCGCTCATGCAACCCGCGCTCAGCAAGCTGGCAGGCGGCCAGTCGCCGCACACCCTGTTCATCACCTGCGGCGACGCGCGGATCGTGCCGAACATGATCACCACGAGCGGCCCCGGTGACCTGTTCACCGTCCGCAACATCGGCAACCTGGTGCCCGCCCGCCGGGCCGACCCGTCGATGGGTGCCACCGTCGAGTTCGCCGTCGGCGTGCTGAAGGTGCGCGAGATCGTGGTCTGCGGGCACTCCGGCTGCGGCGCGATGCAGGCGCTGGCCACCGGCGCCCCCGACGGCGCGCCGATGCTGGCGTCCTGGTTGCGGCACGCCGAGCCGAGCGCGCGTCGCGACGTCCCGGTGACCCTCGACGGCGAACGCCCGGACAGGCACGTCGACCGGCTGGCGCTACAGAACGTGCTTCAGCAGCTGGAGCACCTGCGCCACTATCCGCTGATCGCCGAGGCGGAGGCACGCGGCGAACTGCACCTGACCGGGATGTACTTCGACGTCGGGGCGGCGCAGGTCTACCTGTCGGACGACGAGAGCCCGGCGTTCACGCCGGTCGGCGCCGTCGCCGCCGTACCCGAACAGGGGAGCTGACGGTCCCGTTCAGCCTCCCTGTAGACCGACCCACTACATTCATCGCACGTGAGCATGCTGGTCATGACCGGCACCGGTACGGGTGTCGGCAAGACGATCTCCACCGCCGCCATCGCCGCGCTGGCCGCCGGTCAGGGCCAACGCGTCGCCGTGCTGAAACCGGCGCAGACCGGGGTCGGCCCGGACGAGCCGGGTGATCTCGACGACGTGCTCCGGCTCGCCGGCCCGGTCACCACCCGTGAGCTGCGGAGATACCCGGATCCGCTGTCGCCGGAGGCGGCGGCCAGGCTCTCGGGACTGCCGACGCTCGGCCCGAGTGAGATCGCCGCCGCGGCGAGCGACCTCGACGGCGAACACGACCTCACCCTCATCGAGGGCGCGGGCGGCCTGCTGGTCCGGTTCGACGCCGCCGGGGCCACGCTGGCCGACGTCGCGTGGTCACTCGGTGCGCTGGTCATCCTCGTGGCCGAGGCCGGGCTGGGCACGCTCAACGCGACCGCGCTGACCGCCGAGGTCGCGACCAAACGCGGACTCACCGTGGCCGGGGTGATCATCGGCTCGTGGCCGGAGGAGCCGGATCTGGCGGCGGTGTCGAACCTGCGTGACCTGACGGTCGCCGCCGGTGCCCCGCTGCTGGGCGTGCTGCCCGCCGGGCTGGGCACGGCCACTCCCGAGGAGTTCGCGGACCAGGCCAGGGCAGGCCTCTCGCCGTGGTTCGGCGGGGAGTTCGACCCGGAATGCTTCGTCGGCCAGGCGTCGGCCCAGAAGTGACCTGCGTCGCTGTGGCCGAGGCGCCCGGTCGTGCACGATGATGTGCCTTTGCTTCACCGCCCCACCCCGAACAGGAGCCGCCCCGTGACCACAGCCCCGGAGACCGTCGACATCCTCGCCGTGGCGCGCGACCAGGTCCTCGAGCGTGGTGTCGGACTCGCCGAAGAGCAGATCCTCGAAGTCCTGCGGCTCGACGACGACCACCTGACCGACCTGCTGGCGCTGGCCCACGAGGTCCGGATGCGCTGGTGCGGCCCCGAGGTCGAGGTCGAGGGCATCATCAGCCTCAAGACCGGCGGCTGCCCCGAAGACTGCCACTTCTGCTCGCAGTCCGGTCGGTTCCCGACGCCAGTGCGTTCGGCCTGGCTGGACATCCCCGGCCTGGTCAAGGCCGCCCGCCAGACCGCGGAGACCGGCGCGACCGAGTTCTGCATCGTCGCCGCCGTCCGCGGCCCCGACAAGCGGCTGCTCTCGCAGGTCCGCGAGGGGATCAAGGCCATCCGTGAGGACGGCAACGACATCCAGATCGCCTGCTCGCTCGGCATGCTCACGCAGGAGCAGGTCGACGAGCTCGTCGAGATGGGCGTGCACCGCTACAACCACAACCTGGAGACCGCGCGGTCTCATTTCGCGAACGTCGTCACCACACACACGTGGGAAGAGCGCTGGGAGACCCTGCGCATGATCCGCGAGGCGGGCATGGAGGTCTGCTGCGGCGGCATCATCGGCATGGGGGAGAGCATCGAGCAGCGCGCCGAGTTCGCCGCGCAACTGGCCGAGCTGAACCCCGACGAGTGCACGATGAACTTCCTCATCCCGCAGCCGGGTACGCCGTACGAGGGATACGAGATCGTCGAGGGCAAGGACGCGCTGCGCACCGTGGCCGCGTTCCGGCTGGCGATGCCCCGCCCGCTGCTCCGCTTCTCCGGCGGCCGTGAGCTGACCTTCGGCGACCTCGGCACCAAACAGGGCATGCTCGGCGGCATCAACGCGATCATCGTCGGCAACTACCTGACCAACCTCGGCCGTCCGGCCACCGCGGACCTGGAGATGCTCGACGAGCTGAAGATGCCGGTGAAGGCGATCAGTGACGTCCTCTGACCCGCCCGCGTTCTGCGTCCACTGTGGACAGCCGTCCGACGGTGGCGCGGAACACCCCGCTTGTCACAACCCGAGAACGGCACTCGAACCGCCGCGCTACTGCACGTACTGCGCGCGGCGGATGGTCGTCCAGATCACCCCGGTGGGCTGGACGGCCAAGTGCAGCCGTCATGGTGAACTCGCCGGCTGACCACCCGCCCGCTATTCGTCATCCGGTTGCGGTAGTTGCACGCGCAACTACCGCAACCGGATGACGAATAGCGGGAGATGCGCGGCGGGTCGCGTGCGCTGGGGGCGTCATTGGTTACGCTCTGCACAAGCAGTTCGAGGGAGGAGTCCGGGGTTGGGCGAGACGACCGGTAAACCGGCGCACCTGTCTTCCAGCGTGCCCGACCCCTGGTCGGTGCCCGTGCTGCCGAGGCCGCGCCGCCCGTTCCCCAAGGTCGTCGTCAAGGCCGATCTGCTGCCGGCGGTGAGCGTCCTGTCCACGGCGGGACTGCTCGGCTTCCCGCTGGCCTGGCTGTGGGCGCGGCTCGCGCCACCCCAGCGGATGCGGGTGATCAACGACCGCGGCGGCCTCGCCCCGCTGGAACTGGAGAGCTGGCACCGCTTCGACGACCTGGCCGTCTACGGTTTCCTGGCGCTCGGCGCCGGGCTGCTGATCGGCATCGTGACCTGGATGCTGCGGGAGCGCCGCGGCCCGGTCGTGCTGATCGCCGCGACCGGCGGCGCGACCCTCGCGGGCTGGCTGGGGACGACGATGGGGGTCGCGTTCGCCAACGGCCGCTACGAGATCGCCTCGACGCCCGCCGTCGGCGACGTCATCGCGAAGGCGCCGCAGATCGAATCCCCGTGGATCATGCTCGCCGCGCCGCTGATGACCACGCTGGTCTACACGCTGCTGACCGCGTGGAACGGACGGGAAGACCTGGGTCGCCGTCTCGGCTGACGAATTTCCTCTAGGGTGGGCGGCAACTTCTCTAGGGGGCTTACTCTTGACCGACGACATCGAGGTTTCCCGGCACAACGCCGTCCGCTTCCCGGGCATCAGCCCGCGCGCCTACGAACACCCCGTCGACCGCGGCGCCTTGGCCACCTTGCGCGCGGTTCCCGGATTCGCGCAGGTCGTGAAGGCGGTTTCCGGTTTCTACGCCGAACGCGGCGAGCGGCTCATGGCGCTCGCGTCCGGAATCCGGGTCGGGCCGACGCAGTATCCGGAGCTGGACAAGCTGCGCAACGAATGCGCCGAGACACTCGACCTCGACCGCGTGCCGAACCTGTTCGTCGCCCGCAGCCCCGAGGTCAACGCGCAGACGATCGGCATGGACGAGCCGTTCATCGTGCTCAACACCGCGGCCGTCGAGGCGATGGACCTCGCGTCGCTGCGATTCGTGATCGGGCACGAGATGGGGCACGTGCTGTCCGGGCACGCGGTGTACCGCACGATCCTGCTGCGGCTGATCAATCTCCAGATGTCGATGTCGTGGACGCCGGTGAGCGCGATCGGCATCCGCGTCGTCATCGCTGCGCTGCGCGAGTGGTACCGCAAGGCCGAACTGTCCTGCGACCGCGCCGGACTGCTGTGCTCGCAGGACCCGACGGCGGCGCTGCGCTCGCAGATCCTCGTCGCGGGCGGGATCGACCCGTCGAAGATCGACATCCCGGCCTTCCTGAAGCAGGCGGCGGAATACGAGTCGGTCGAGGACATCCGCGACAGCTACCTGAAGCTGCGCTACGTCGAGACGATGTCGCATCCGCTGGCCGTCGTGCGCGCCGCGCAACTGCAGAAGTGGGCCGCGTCGGAGGACTACCGGGGGATCCTGGCCGGCGAGTACCCGCGCCGCGACGCGGACGCGCCGTCGTCCACCTGGACCGACGACCTGAAATCGGCCGCGAAGTCGTACAAGGATTCCTGGAACAGCTCGGCCGACCCGCTGACGAAGGTGTTCAGTGACGTCGGCGAGGCGGTGTCCGGTGCGGCGGGCAAGGTATGGAGCAAGTTCGGCGGGGGCAACGGTCCGGACGAGGAGTCGGCGCCGGAGTCGGGTAAGTAGCGTCTAGCGCGTGCTATGAAAGGTCCCTTCATTGCAAATTTTGCAATGAAGGGACCTTTCATAGCGCTTGAGGGGGGCTCAGTTCAGGTTCGACGGGCGGGTGTACTCGCCGAGTTCCCCCGGCGGCATCGGGACCGCGCCGAGAGTGCTGAGGAACCCGGCCTCCCGCGTCAGCAGCCGGCACGCGATCCGCAGCCGTCGCAGCGGGTTGGTCTCCTCCAGCAGGCGCTGCCGGTCCTCCAGCGGGAGCAGACAGTCCGCGGTGAGCCGGTAGGCGAGGGCCGCGATGTCGCCGTCCTCGGGCGGGGTGGTCCAGTCGTCGGCGTCCCAGGCGGATTCGCAGTAGCGCCGGTGCGCGGCCTTCGCGACGTCGGCGAGCCTGTTCACGGTGTCGCCGGGCACCGTCGCGACCTGGTCGTCGGGCACCCATTCGACCGAGCCGATCAGGTACGGCGCGGAAACGCGGTCGATCTCGAGCAGCCGGAACCGGCGCCGCGCGGTGGTGACGACGTCGAATCTGCCGTCCGGCAGCCGTTTCGCCTCGCGCAGCACCGTGCTGCAGCCGACTTCGTGGACGTGCTCCGGCCCGCTGACCTCCCGGACCATCGCCGAACGCAGCGCGACCACCCCGAACTCGCGGTCCGGGACGACCTCGCCGACGAGGTCCGCCATCAGCTGCCGGTACCGCGGTTCGAAGATGTGCAACGGGAGGTGTGTTCCGGGCAGAAGCACGGTCTGTAGCGGGAACAGCGGCAAGATCGCCTTCCCGGTGGACTCCTCGCTCGGCTCGGTCACCCGTTCAAGGTACGGGGACCGCGAGGACTTCGCAGGACGGTCACTTCCGGGCGGGCGGGCGGAACACCGCGAACGGGTCGGTGATCTGCATCCCCTTGCCCGCGAAGGAGAAGAGCGCCGCCGGGCGGCCGCCGCTGCGACCCGGCGGGGCGGTGTGCCCGGTGGGCAGGAGCAGTCCGCGCCGGGACAGCACACGCTGCAGGTTCGTCGCGGACACCCGGTAACCCAGCGCAGCCGAGTACAGCCCCCGCAACGCCGATACGGTGAACTCTTCCGGGGCGAGCGCGAACCCGAGATTCGTGTAGCAGAGCTTCGAGCGGAGCCGGTCCCGCGCGCGCAGCACGATGGACTCGTGGTCGAACGCCGTCCGCGGCAGCGCGGAGACGTCGTGCCATTCGGTGTCTTCCGGGATCTCGGGGTCCACATCGGACGGTACGAGGCCGAGGAACGCCGTCGCGACGACGCGCGGGCCCGGCACCCGGTCCGGCGCGCTGAAGACCGCCAATTGCTCCACATGCTTCAACTGGCGTACGTCGACCTTCTCCGCGAGCTGCCGCCGGATGGACGCCTCGACGTCTTCATCCGGGCGAAGCCTTCCGCCGGGAAGAGACCAGCGGCCCAGATGGGGATCGAGCGCGCGCCGCCACAGCAGGACCCGGAGTGTGTCCGAGCGCACTTGCAGGACCGCTCCCAAAACCTCGTGGGCGAGGGGGGTCTGGGTGTTAAGATGACTTCGCACGGTTTTCGATTATAAGGCGAAAACCGGAGACAGGTCCAGGAGGGCCAGAACGATGACGAGCACCCTGCACAACGACCTGACCCCGTACGGCGGAGTTGTCGCCGACGCCGCTTGGGCGGAGGAGGTGCGGAGCCTCGCTCGCAAGCGCGACGCCGTCCTGCTCGCGCACAACTACCAGGTCCCCGAGATCCAGGACATCGCCGACTTCACCGGCGATTCCCTCGCGCTCAGCCGCATCGCGGCGAGCAGCGACGCGTCCACCATCGTCTTCTGCGGCGTGCACTTCATGGCCGAGACGGCGAAGATCCTGGCGCCGGAGAAGACGGTCCTGATCCCGGACGCGCGAGCGGGCTGCTCGCTCGCGGACTCGATCACCGGAGACCAGCTGCGCGCCTGGAAGGCCGAGCACCCCGGCGCCGTCGTCGTCTCGTACGTGAACACCACGGCCGAGGTCAAGGCGGAGACCGACATCTGCTGCACCTCGTCGAACGCCGTCGACGTGGTCGCCTCCATCCCCGCTGACCAGGAGGTTCTGTTCCTGCCGGACCAGTTCCTCGGAGCACACGTCAAGCGGGTGACCGGCCGGGAGAACATGCACATCTGGGCGGGCGAGTGCCACGTGCACGCCGGGATCAACGGCGCGGAGCTGGCCGAGCGGGCCGCGGAGAACCCGGACGCAGACCTGTTCATCCACCCGGAATGCGGCTGCGCGACGTCGGCGCTGTACCTGGCGGGCGAGGGCGCGGTCGCGCCCGAGCGGGTCAAGATCCTCTCGACCGGCGACATGGTCCACGCCGCCCGTGACACCAAGGCGAAGTCGGTGCTCGTGGCCACCGAGATCGGGATGATCCACCAGCTGCGCAAGGCCGCGCCGGAGATCGACTTCCGCGCCGTGAACGACCGGGCCTCCTGCCGGTACATGAAGATGATCACGCCCGCCGCCCTGCTGCGGTCGCTGCGCGAGGGCGCCGACGAGGTGCACGTCGACGTCGAGACCGCCGCCCGTGCCCGCGCTTCCGTGCGGCGCATGATCGAGATCGGGCAGCCTGGCGGCGGAGAATGACCGACCCGGTTACCGCCCTTCAGGCGAAAACCCACCCGGCGTGGGAGGCCGCCGCCGATCTCGTGGTGATCGGCAGCGGGGTCGCCGGGCTCACCGCCGCGCTGCGCGCACGGGAGCTCGGGCTGCACGTCCTGGTGGTCACCAAGGCGGCGGTCTCCGACGGGAACACCCGCTGGGCGCAGGGCGGGATCGCGGTCGTGCTGGAGGGTGAGCACGAGCGAGGCGACTCGGTCGGCGAACACGCCGCCGACACGCTCACCGCGGGCGCCGGGCTCTGCGACGAGAGCGCGGTCGGTTCGATCATCGCCGGTGGCCCGGCCGCGGTGGCCAGGTTGCGGGCGGAGGGCGCCCGCTTCGACCCGGCCGTCGAAGGTCGTGACGAACTGGCGCGCACGCGCGAAGGTGGCCACAGCGCGTTCCGCGTCATCCACGCCGGTGGCGACGCGACCGGCGCGGAGGTCGAGCGGACGCTGGTCGCGAAGGCCGGTGACCGGCGGATCCCGGTGCTGGAGCACCACATCGCCGTCGACGCGATCCGGACACCCGCGGGCGAGGTCGTCGGCGTGACCGTCCTGGACCACAACGGTGTGCCCGGTGTCGTCCGGGCGCAGGCGGTGCTGCTGGCCAGCGGCGGGCTGGGGCAGCTCTACCAGGCGACGTCGAATCCGGAGATCGCCACCGGGGACGGGCTCGCGCTCGCGTTGCGCGCGGGGGCGCAGGTCGCGGACGTCGAGTTCGTCCAGTTCCACCCGACGGTCCTGTTCACGCCCGGCGCGCGCGGCCGCCTCCCGCTGGTCACCGAGGCGGTGCGCGGGGAGGGCGCGACCCTGCACGACGCGACGGGCGCCTCCGTCATGCGCGGAGTGCATCCGCTCGGCGATCTCGCGCCCCGCGACGTCGTGTCGGCGGCGATCACGCGCCGCATGGTGCGGGCGCCCGGCGGTATCGACGACCACGTTTTCCTCGACGCGACAGGGATCTCCGGGTTCGCCAAGCGATTCCCGACCGTGCACGCCGCGTGCACGGCGATCGGGCTGGATCCGGCGAAGGACCCGATCCCGGTCACGCCGGCGGCGCATTTCGCCTGCGGTGGTGTGGTGACCACTGTGGACGGACGGTCGAGCGTCCGTGGTCTCTACGCGGCGGGCGAGGTCGCGAGGACCGGCCTGCACGGCGCGAATCGCCTGGCCTCCAACAGTTTGCTCGAAGGACTCGTCGTCGGGCAGCGGGTGGCGGAAGCGGTCGCCATCGATCTCGCCGCCGGCTTGCTGGCCGACCCGCGCCGCGGTGTGCTTTTGCCCCCGTCGAAGGTCGCGGTGGCCGACCGTGACGCGCTGCAGTGCGCGATGAGCCGCTACGCCGCGATCGGCCGCGACGCCGAAGGGCTTTCGGTCGTCGGTTCGGTGCTGGATCTTTCGGTGATCGAGAGTCCTTTGTGGACTCCTCGGATCGTGGAGGACGCGGCGCTCACCTTGGTGGCGGAGGCCTTGGTCGCGGCGGCCGCGCGCCGGACGGAATCCCGCGGCTGCCACGTGCGGACCGATTTCCCCGAACGCGACGACGACGTCTGGCAACGCGGCCAGCTCATCCGGCTCAGCCCGTCCGGGCAGCCGGTGCTGGCCGATCCGATCGCTTTGGAGGGTGTGGCATGAGCGAATTCTCCCCGTGGGTCATCAAGGCGCTGGCCGATCACGGTCTCGACGTCCCCGATGTGCACCGTGTCGTCACCACGGCCTTGGCCGAGGATCTGCGGTACGGGCCCGACGCGACGACGAATGCCACCGTGCCCGAGTCCGCGACCGCGCTGGCCGAACTCACGCCGAGGACGGCGGGTGTGGTCGCTGGGATCCCGGTGGCGCTGGCGGTGTTCGACGTCGTGCTCGGTTCGGAGCTGGAGATCCTGGCCGCCCGCGACGACGGCGACCGGCTGACCGCCGGCGAACCCGCGCTGGTGCTCCGCGGTCCGGTGCGTGGCCTGCTCACGGCCGAACGCACCGCGTTGAACCTGCTGTGTCACCTGTCCGGCATCGCCTCCGCGACCGCCGCCTGGGTGAACGCCCTGGAGGGGACAGGCTGCCGGGTCAGGGATTCGCGCAAGACGCTGCCCGGGCTGCGGTTGCTGGAGAAGTACGCGGTCCGCGCGGGCGGCGGGGTGAACCACCGGCTCGGCCTCGGTGACGCCGTGCTGATCAAGGACAACCACGTGGTCGCGGCCGGTTCGGTGACCGCGGCGCTCGCCGCCGTCCGCGAGCACGCGCCCGAACTGCACTGCGAGGTCGAGGTCGACGACCTCGACCAGTTGGAAGAGGCGCTCGCCGCGGGAGCCGACGAGGTGCTGCTGGACAACTTCACGCCCGACGAATGCGCGAAGGCCGTCGACAGGCGCGACGAGGTTTCGCCGAAGACCCGGCTGGAATCCTCGGGCGGCTTGCGGCTGGACGTGGCGCGGGCGTACGCGGAGTCCGGTGTGGACTTCTTGGCCGTCGGCGCGCTCACCCATTCCTCACCCGCGCTCGACCTCGGGATGGACCTGCGCTGATCCCCGGCAGTAGGATTCCCTTGTGTGACAAGGGAATCCTGGAGGAATGGTGGGCTATGCCGGTAAAACTGCCGTCGCGGGATGCGTCGCTTTCATGGCATCGCTCGGCATCGGAGTCCCGGCGACGGCGGTCGCCGAGCAGTGCGCGAATCCGACGGGCACCTACACCGCTGCCGTTCCGTGGGGGCAGCGGCTGATCGACCCCGTGCGGATCTGGCCGCTGTCGCGCGGCACCGGCCAGCTGGTCGCGGTGATCGGCACCGGGGTCGACGGCGGCAACGGCCAGTTCGCGCCCGGTCAGCTCGCCGGCGGCCAGGGCACCGCGGCCGACGACTGCGACGGCCGGGGCACGATCGCCGCCGGGATCGTCGGCGCGCAACCGGATCCGTCCACGACGTTCACCGGGATCGCGCCCGGCGCCAAGATCCTCCCGATCCGCTACACGCAGGTGAACGGCGGCGGCGATCCCGGGCAACTCGCGTCCGCCATCGAAACCGCGCTGAACCGCGGCGCCGGGATCATCCTGATCGCCGTCCCCGCGGCCGCCGACAGTCCCGCGCTGACCGGCGCCGTCTCGCGTGCGAGGGAGAAAGGCGCGCTGATCATCTCTCCCGCCGCGGGGACACAGCAGGGCCAGACGTCCTACCCGACCGCGACGCCAGGGGTGCTCGCCGTGGGGTCGACGAACCAGACCGGTGCGGCGGTGCAGACGGAATCCGGTTCCTACGTGGGGATTTCCGCGCCCGGTGCCGAACTGGTCAGCACCTCCGCCGGCGCGGGCGGGACGGTGGCGCACCGGTGGCCGGTGAGCGACCCGAGCTTGGCCGCCGCGCATGTCGCGGGTGTCGCCGCGCTCGTGCGCGCGTATCACCCGGAGCTGTCGCCGGAGCAGGTCGTCGCCCGGCTGACGCTGACCGCGCACCGTGGTCCGGGTGGTGGTCACGATCCCCGGCGGGGCTGGGGCGCGATCGACGCCTACGCCGCCGTTTCCGCCTCGATCCCGGCCGGTACGCCCGGCCCGGGAGGACCGCCGAGCGTCGCTCCGGACACCTTCGTCGTCCCCGCCGCCGCGCCCGCCCGAGCCAACGCGGACAAGGTTTCCGGTGTTCTCGCCATCGCCGGGGTGGCCGCCGCCATCGCGGCGGGCGTGGTGGTGGCCGCGGTCCGGCGGGGCAAACGCCGGGGCTGGAAGCCGTCACGGTTCCGCGCCTCGTGAGCGGCAGCGGTGTACTGGGGGACACCGCCACCGCTCACGAGGTCTTCGCGACCCCCTGGGTTTAGGGGACGGGTACGCAGGCCGTCGAGCCCACGATGGCCACGCCGTCGCCGACGCGGGAGACATGCACGTTGAAGTCGGCGCCGTCGCGGCTGAACTGCGCGATCAGCTCACGCGGGTTGCTGCGGTCGCGTGTCCGCCAGCCCTGGTTTTCCATCAGGGGCAGGACGACGTCGACGAGGGTGCGGACCGCGTCGGACGCGTCGTCCACACGGAGGCCGTACTGCCAGCACAGCGACCGGCCCGGCTGAGTCGGGTCGCAGTCCAGTTCGCCTTCCACGGTGCGCTCCGCGGCGGTGCCGAAGGTGCCCGCGACGCCGTCGATGACCGCAGCCAAGTCCTCGGCCAGTGGGTCGAGCACGGTGTTCGTGGTGATCATGACAAACCCTTCACAAGCCTCGTCCCACGCCTTCGATGGCCATCTCGCGCAGCGAGCCGCCGGTGAAGCCTTCGTGCGTGACCGCGCCGCCGGTGATCACACCGTAGATGTTGTTCCACGAATCGGAACCCGGCTTGAGAACACCGCTGTGGGAATCGAAGCCCCACTGCAGGTCACCGTTCGCGTCGCGGCCGGTTTCCAGTTCGACGACGCCGGGGAAGCGGTCGGGGTCCGCTCCGTGCCCGGCGCCGAGCCATTCGAAGAGGCCCGCGTTGCCCTGCGCGACCACGATCGGGTCGAAGGGGGCCGTCATGGAGTATCGCTGCACACCGGACTGGCTGGCCGGGAGGTCGTCCGGGCTCCAGATCCCGTGGCCCATACCCGCGGACTCGACGTGCAGCACCTGATCGGCCCTGAGCCCGAGCTGCTCCGCGAGCCCCACGGTCGCGCCGCCGTAGCTGTGCCCGACGGCGGTGACCACGACACCCGGGCCGGCGTGGCTGTCGATCTGGCCGCGCAGTTCGTCGCCGAACGCCTTGAGATCGGGCGCCATGGTCTGCGCGTAATGCGAGGCAGGCCCTTCGGTGATGACGTTCTGCGGGAAGACCCCGTCGGCCCAGACCACCATCGCGGTCCGCCCGGTGGCGTCCGCGGCGACCAGGCTCTTGCCAAGGTCGGCGTAGCTCTGGAAGTTGTCGAACGAGGTGTTGACGCCGGGGACGAACAACCCGACGTTGCGGGTGCCCGGTTCGATCCGGCCGACCAGTTCGGCGATCCGCCCGTTGCCGGAAGGGTCGAACCGCAGGATCTGCCGGTCGTTGGCGAGGATGTCCTCGTACAACGCGATCCGGGTGCGCGCGTTCGCGATGTCGTCGGCTTTTCCGCCGTGTGCCAGGAGATTCGCGAGCCGCTCACGTTCGGAGGTCAGCGCGTCGGTGACCTTCGTGCGGTTCTCGGCGATCGCGGTCGCCCAGGTTCCGGTGTCGGCCGCGCCGCCGACGCCCGCCGGATTCCCCGCCTTGGGCAACGGGTTCTCCGGCATGAGTGCCCGGTACGAAGCGGCGACCTGGACGTCGGCGCGCCGGTAACCGCCCGCCGCGGACGTGAGTCCTTGATGGATCACCGTCGCCCTGGTGATCCGGCCGTCGAGTTTGCCCGCGACGTCCTTGATCGTCTTGGTGTACGTCGCCGATGCCGCGCCGGAAGCGGAAACCTGGCCGAACGCGGCGGCGGGAACGTTCTCACCCGCCAGCGCGGTCTGCGCGGTCTTGAGCACTCCGGCACGCTGTTCGAGTTCCGCCGCCGCCGCTTCGAGCCTGGTGGGGGCGACTCGGTAACCGCCCGCACTGGATGCCATCACCGAGCCGCCTCTCCTGGTCGGAAAAGATCAGTACTGTTCGGGTTCTTCGCCGAGTACGGCGGGAGCGACCGGGGACGACTGACCCCAGACGTTCTCGGTCTCCACGAGCCACGGCGGGATGCGCCGTCCGGAACCCATGTCGCCGCCCGCGCCCATGCCCATCGGCATCATGGGCATCATCGGCATCGCGCCCTTGGCCGCCGCCGCGCCCGCCGCACCGGCGGCCCCGCCGGCGAGCCCGCTCATCGCGCTGCCCGAGCCGCCGTCGCCCGCCAGACCGGAGAACGCGGCCGGCACCTCGCCGGGACCTGAGACCCCGCCGCCACCGATCGCGCCGCCGTCCAGCGAAGGCGCGCCGCCACCGCCGATCGGGATGCCGCCACCGGCCCCGCCCGCGGTCGCGCCCGCCCCACCGGCGCCGCCACCGCCGAGCTCGCCGTCCTTCTTCTCGTCCTTGGGGTTCTTGCCGTTGGCCCAGCCCGGCACCCGCGGCATGATCGAGCCGAACCGGCCGAACGCGGCGGCCGAGGCCGCGGCGAGACCGGCGGTGAACATGTCGCCGAACAGCGGGTTCGACTTGGGGACCTGGCCCGGCTGGCCGGTGGTGGGCGGCGTGGAACCGTCAGAAGGCAGCGGATGCGTGTTGTCGCCCGGCACGACACCCACACCGGGTGTTCCGCCGATGTTGTTGCCGACCGAGCCACCAGGGGCGGTGCCGCCACCGGTGACCGGCGGCGGGGTGACGGCGTTCGGCGAGGCCGGAATGGACTCTTCCGCCGTCGAGTACTCGCCCGCGAGCTGGGTCATCACCACGATCGCCTTGCCGTGCGCCGCGCTGGCCGCGCCCGCGGCCTGCTGCTGCGCTTCGACGTTCGCGATGGCCTGCTGCCGTTGCTGCGCGGCGTTGATGATCGTCGCCTGCGACGAATCCGGCGGCAGCAGCGGCGGATTGACGGCCAGCGCGAGGTCGGCGGGCGCGACGTCGGGCACCGCTACCGGCGGCGGCATCTCCTTCTTGGCCTTCACCAGCGCGTCCGCCGCGTCTTCGAGGAGGTTGTTCATCGCGTGCGCGGTCTGGGCGACCTTGCGGATGCCGCCGACCAGGTCGGTGATCATCGTGTGGTACTTGTCGGCGGCGCCGCCGGTCCAGCTGCCGGAGAAGTCCTTCAGCTCACCGGTCAGGTTCTCGGCCTGTTCGAACAGGCCGGAGCCGGTGGACTGCCATTTGTGGGCCGCGTGACGCGCCGTGTTCGGATCACCCGACTGCAGCATCGCGTAGAGCTGCTGATGCGAGTACGCGGCGAAGTTCGTGTGCGCGGTCTCGGTCATCCCTTGTTCCCCCCGCCGTTCGAGCCGCTGTTACCGCCCAGCACACCCCCGAGGACGTTGAGCAGCGGATCGAGCAACCCGGTCTGCTGACTCGAGTGGTTCATGTCGCCCGCCACCGAATCGTCGGCCGCCGCGTAGCCGTCGGCAACGGTCGTGGTGACGTCCTGCGCGAAGGTGATCGCGCCCTTGACCTGGTCCAGCAGCCCCTGCATCTCGGCGACGGCCGCCTGGTGCGCCTTGTTGAGTGAACCCGCCTCCCCGAACTCGCCGAACAGCAGCGGCTGTTCGCTCAGGGTCAGCAGGAAGTCGTTCGGCTTGGACATCGCGTGGATCTGGGTCTCCAGTTCCCGCACGAAGTCCTTCAGCGATTCCAGATGGACGTAGTACGACTGGTCTTGCATTGATCCCGGCTCTCTCGTGAACGGCCACGCCGACAAGGGGACGACAACGCGCAAAGCCGGCCGGCCGGTGCCGAGGGGGTGAAAGCACCGGCCGGCCGACGGATGGGGATCAGCCGGCGAACAGGCCCTGGTTGCGGTTCTCCAGGCTGTGCTGGAGATCGTGGGCGTCGCCGACCTTGCCACCGAACTGCGCGATGATCGCCACGATGTCCGCGGTGGCCTGGCGCAGGCGGGTTTCAGACGCACGGGCCGCTTCACCGGCGGAGCTGCCGGAGGCGTACCAGGTCTGGGTGATCGGCTGCAGGTTCGTGTGCAGCTGTTCGAGCTGGGACGTGAGCGCCTTGGCCTTGGCGGCCAGCGAGGCCGAGCTGTGCTGCAGCGCGGCGAAGTTGATTTCGACGACGTCAGCCATGATTGGTGGTCCTCTCGCGGATCAGGGGTTGAGCCGGTGGAACACGGTCTGGTCGACGGTTCCACTGACCCCGGTCAGGCTTTCCCGGACCTGCTCGTCACCCGAGTTGTAGTTCCGGTTGCTCTCGTGCACGAGGCGCGACATCGTGTTGAGCTCGTTCACGGCGATGGTCATCTTCTCCTGCAGACGGCGCTGCAGATCCCAGAACGCGACCGCCTGGTCACCCTTGTAGTTGTGCAGGGTCTGGGTCAGCTCGCTCTCCAAGCTGGCCATCGTGGTCTTGGCGTTCGACGCGGTTTCCTCGAACCCCTGGACGGCGCGCGCCATCGCAGCTGCGTCTGCCTGATATCCCGTACCGGTCATTGATGGGCCACCTCCTCTCATCTCGCTGGAAATCCCGGTGAGCACCAGGGGACGCCCTGTCTGCTCTTGTGAAGGACACGCTAGAAAACAGGGGAGTCCGGTCAAACGGCACAACTGCCGGTCGCGGTGACGGCACTATTACCCACAGGTCGTCGGTAGGGCCTTCCCCACCATCGATCAGGGGGAGTACTCCAGTGCCCGGACCGGCGCCTCCCGGCACCCTCGAATCCATGGTGGACAAGGGTTCCAGGACGGTACTGCATCGGCCGCTGATGATCTTGGCGGCGGCGATGGCGGTGCTCGGGGTGATCGCGCTCGGCGGTCTCGTTTTCGACGATCGCAGCCTCGTCAACGCACCCATCTGGCTCAAACCGCTCAAGTTCACGATTTCCGTGGGGCTCTACGCGGTGACCCTTGCCTGGCTGATCGGGCAGCTCACGCGGGGCAAACGGCTCGGCTGGTGGCTCGGGACGGTGTTCGCGGTCGGCCTTGGCATGGACATGGCGCTGCTGTTCTGGCAGGTCATCGTCCGCGGCAGGACACTCCACTTCAACCAGGCGACCCCGGCCGACCAGTGGATCAACAACATGGTCGCGAACGGTGCCTTCGCCGGATGGGGAGCGACGGCGGCCATCGCGGTTCTCCTGCTGTTCCAACGTCTTCCCGACCGGGCGATGAACTCCGCGTTGCGTGCGGGTGCCGCGTTGTCCGTCGCCGGCATCGGGATCGCGCTGCTGATGTTCGGGCCGAACGAACAGCAGCTGGCCCAGTTCCGCTCCGGCGAACGGCCGTCGATCGTCGGTGCCCACGCGGTCGGCGTGCCCGACGGCGGCCCGGGGTTGCCGGTGCTGGGCTGGAGCACCGTGGGCGGGGACCTGCGGATCCCGCATTTCTTCGGCATCCACGCGATCCAGGTGCTGCCGCTGGTCGCTTTCGGGCTGCTCAAGCTCGCCAGGCGGTATCCGGTGCTCGAATCGGAGTTCGTGCGGCGGAATCTGGTCCGGACCGCTTCGGTGGGCTTCGCGGGGCTGCTGGTGCTGCTCACCTGGCAGGCTCAGCGCGGGCAGTCCATCGTGCACCCCGATTTCTGGACGCTGGTCGCGGGCGCGGGGATCATCGCCGTCGTGGCCGCCGGGTCGGCGCTTTCGCTCCGGACGAGGCGGCCGATGCATCAGCTGCGGTGAGCCTCCGCGAAGTCCAGTCGGGACTTCCTTCGGGATCAGCTGGTTTCGGGTGGGCCGGGCGGGAGCGCGCCGGTGTCCACTTTGGATGGTCGGGCGCTTTCTGGCGGAGACCGACGAACTCGAAGCCGTGCGCCTCCGCGGAGGAGAGCGCCAAGGCAACGGAGATCTGGCGGGCAAGCGAGGGGAACGCGAGATGGTCGTGAGTGGTAGGGACGGTTATTGAGGGGGAAGGCAAAGGTGGCGGGTCGCGAAAGCCACTTTCGCGACGCCTGAGGTCCCGAAAGTGGCTTTCGCGACACGGTCGCCCCGCGTCCGCGAGCGAATCCCCGCGACCCGACACCTTTGCCTTTCTCCTCAAATAGAACCCGGAACGCCACTCGCGACCGGCTCGGCCGCGTAGTGGTGTCAGACTCCCGCGGTGGTGCGGATCCAGTCGCGGCTCGCCGCGACGCTGGCGTAGTTCTGGGTGCCCTGCGGGTTCGTGCCGGAGTTGCTGCCGGTCGAGCAGACACCGACCTGGACGCCGTTCGAAAGCTGCGGGCCGCCGGAGTCGCCGTGCCAGGCCGAACCGTTGACGCCGACGCTGGCGATGGCCTGTCCGCCATACGCGTCGCTACTGGTGCCGGTGATGCGGACGTTGGCCGTCTTCAGGACGCTCGACGGCGGGTTGTCGCCCTGCGTGCGCCCCCAGCCGTAGATCTGGTTCGTGGTGCCGTTGGCCGGGTTCGCGGTGCCGAGTTTCATGTACGTCGCGCTGACCGCGGTGGTGAGGTGCAGCAGAGCGATGTCGCCGCTCGGGGCCGCCTTCTGCTGGTCGACGTCGGCCTCGGTGCCCTGGTTCAGGTTGACGTCGCCGACCTTGACGTGCATGCCGGGCTTGTTGAGGCAGTGCTTCGCGGTGAGGACCCACTGCGGGGCGATGATCGTGCCGGAGCAGTTGAAGCCGCCGAACGCGGTGGCGTCGTCCCAGTAGATCTGGGCGCCCCACGGCGCGGAACTCACGGTGCCGCCGCCGATGATGTCCTGGCCCGCGTTCGCGGCGGGGGTGGCGGCAAGGGTCAGCGCCGCGGCGGCGCTCGCCACCGTTGCGACGATTTTGGACATACGCATGAATACGCCCTTCGGCCTGCGTCGGGGAGTTCGCTTCGAGTTGAAACGGTTTCACCAAGTTAGGCGGCGGTAAGGGTTTTTGTAACCTACCGAAGTCGGTAGGCGTTGCGAGGAAAGTATTGGGCCGTCCGGGTGGCCTTGGGAAAAGCGAGTTCCGTGCGAATTTCAGAATTGGGTGGATACTGCCCTTTGCCGTGGACGTCCGATGTATCCGAATTCCCGGACGTGGCCCGCCTGCCGGTGTCTAAGGTGTTCGCGTGACGACAGTGATCGTGCTGAACGGCGGCTCCAGTTCGGGTAAGTCCGGGATCGCCAGATGCCTGCAGGCGGTGTTGCCGGATCCATGGCTCACCCTCGGCGTGGATACCTTGATCGACGCCATGCCGTCCACGGTGGACGACGGGATCGGCTTCGCCGCGGACGGTGGGGTGAGTGTCGGATCCGGTTTCCGGCGGCTCGAGAACGCGTGGATGACCGGTGTCGCGGCAATGGTCCGGGCCGGGGCCCGGGTCATCATCGACGACGCGTTCCTCGGTGGGCCCGCGTCGCAGCAGCGGTGGCGTGACGCGTTGGACGGACTCGCCGTCCTGTGGGTCGGGGTCCGGTGTGACGGCGTCGTGGCCGCCGGGCGGGAGATGGCGCGTGGGGATCGGGTCACGGGGATGGCGGAGGCGCAAGCAGAAGTCGTGCATCGAGGCGTGGTTTACGACTTCGAAGTGGACACTGGAGCGAACGAAGCCTTGGCCTGCGCGCGGGAGATCGCCGCACGGGTCGAGTGATTTCGTGGGGCGAGGCCGGGCTCCTTGCGGGTGGTGACCTGCCTGGGTGTCAACCGAAGCCGGGGGAGTGTGATGCCGCCGCGAGCGCAGCGCAACGTGGCGGCCACGTTTGTTCCGCACTCGTGTGCGAACTCCAAAGTGGACGAAGCCGTTACGGCCATGACTGAGCCACGAAGGCGCCTCCTGAGGAGCCTTCGTCGAAGTCGGGCGGCATGCTTTATTGACTGGTAAGGCAAAGATGGTGTAGCTGAGCCTCCGATGAAGGGCTTCTTGGGGCACCGCATTTGCTTACTCACTACTCGGGGCTCGCGCTCTGAGATCCCCCCTTGGTCGTCGTGTGGCCTTAGGCGTGACACGCGTGATTGGACGCGGAACTCGCGTGATTGGACGCGGAACTCACGGCGGACCCGGTCACGGGCGAGATCGGCCTCCAATCACGCGAGTTCCGCCTTCAATCACGCGAGTTCCGCGTTTAAACACGCGAGTTCCGCCTTCAATCACGCGCGACGTCCATCGACCTGGTGGTGACATCACCTCACGACCCACCCGCCAACCCGCAGGTCAGACGTAGGCACACAAATGAAGGGCTTCTTCGATGGCTTCAAGGTAGGTAGGAGGCCTTCGTGGCCAGGCTCTGGATTGGCCACGGGAGCCGGCCGCGCCTTGACCATCCTTAAGGGACACTGTTGCCTGACAGGTGTCCCTTAAGGATGGTCAAGAGCGCGCCAGTCTCCTTGGCGACCCCGCTCACGCCACCGACTCGATCACACCACCTTTGCCTTACCCCTCTTCAGAAGGGTGGGGTGTCGTTTTCTGGTTCGGGTCGTGGGTGGTGGAGTGGTTCGGGTGTGGTGGTGTAGGTGCGGCCGGTGGGGGTGGTGATGGTCATGCCGCCGTTGCCGGTGGGTTCGGCGCTCCAGCCGGGTTCTTCTTTGAGGAGGTTGTGGATTTTGCAGGTGGCGTGGCAGTTGTGGTGGTCGGTGCCGCCGTTGCGGGCCCAGGTGGTGATGTGGTCGATTTCGGAGAATTCGGCGGGGCGGTGGCAGCCGGGGTGGGTGCATTCGCGGTCGCGGGCTTTGATCAGGCGGGCGAGTGAGGCCGGGGAGCGGTAGGTGCCGGGGCTGGCTTCGAGGAGTTGCCCGGTGGTGGGGTCGGTGATCA
>NZ_QHHW01000044.1:0-179174 GCF_003947325.1 Amycolatopsis sp. WAC 01375 | reverse complement strand
CAGCAAACGCGTCCCGTCCTACGACGACTCCGCCTACATCGGCGGGGGGGGACAACCCCCCCCCCCCCCCCCCCCCCAAACCAAGCCCACCCCCCCCCCCCCCCCCCCCAAACCAAACCCCCCCCCCCCCCGCCCCGCCCGGCGGCCCCCAACCCGCCTGGCCCGGCGTCGTCTACGCCTACGGAGACTGCGCCGCCCCGCTCAAGCAGTTCCAGCTCCGCATGAACGCCTTCGGCTACGGCTTCACCGGCACAGGCTGCTACTACGACAAAACCCGCGAAGCCGTCCTCGCCCTCCAGCGAGCCAACGGCATCAACGACTCAGGCCGCCTCGGACCCAAGACCTGGGACGCCGCCTGGAACGGCAAACCACCCCGGTAGCGCCACACCATCCGCAATTCGTCATCTACTTGCGCCGGTGAACGCAAGTAGATGACGAATTGCGGGTCGTCAGGAGGGCCAAGCGCCGCGTTCCCGAAGCACCTCACGCAGCAGATCCGGCCGGTCCGTCACGATCCCGTGCACCCCCAGATCCAGCAGCAGCCGCATCTCCGCCGGATCGTCCACCGTCCACGTGTGCACCTCGAAACCCCCACGCGTCGCCTGCCGCAGGAACGCCCGGTCCACCACCTTCAACCGCCCCTGCCGCACCGGCACCTGCGCCATCGCACCCCGCGACAACGCCCGAAGCGAGACCAGCGGCAAAAACCCGTTCGCCCACATCACCGCCACCGAACGCGGCCCCATCGCCGTCACCAGCTTCGGCCCAGCCAGCTTCCGGATCCGCGCGAGCCGCGCGTCGGAGAACGACGCGGCCGCGACCCGGTCGTGCGCACCGGTCCGCTCGATCGCCCGCACGAAGGGCGCCACCGCCTCGTTCGACTTCACGTCGATGTTGAACCGCGCCTCCGGCAACTCCTCGAGGACGTCCTCCAGCCGCGACAACGGCGCGCGACCGCCGACCTTGACGTTCCGCAACTGCGCCCACGTCTGCCGGGAGATCAACCCCGCGCCATCGGTCGTCCGGTCCAGCGCGGCATCGTGATGCACGACCACCACACCGTCCGACGTCGCGTGCACATCCGTCTCGAGATAGCGATACCCCTCGGCCACCGCATGCTGGAACGCCGGCAGCGAGTTCTCCAATCCGTCCAGGTCACCGAGATGCCAGCCCCGATGGGCGAAGGCACGCGGGAGCGGGTCGGCGAGGTACGGAAACAAGGTCGGCACCCCACTAGTGTGCACTTCGGCCGTGGCCTCGGCATGATCGTCGGATGGCCAGCTAGGGTCTGATCCGTGAGGGAAGTCGCCGAACACCCGAAGACGTCCGCCGAAGAGGTGTCCGAGTTACGTCGCGCGGGAGCACCCAAACACTGCGGATGGTGCGGCCGACGGCTCGAACAAGGCGGCAACGTCGGCAGGCGCCGCCGCTACTGCGGGCAATCCTGCCGCCAGCGGGCCTACGAACGCCGCACCGCCCTCCAGCGCAGCGGCCTCCCCGAAGACGCCGTCGTCCTCTCCGACACCGAGATCGCCACCCTGCAGGACAGGCTCTTCCAACTCCGCTGCGCCGCCGAAGACGTCGTCACCGCGGCCGACGATGGCGCGTCCGTCGCCGAACTCCGCGGCCTCGCCGGCGAAATCGCCCAGGCGGCCAAGGACCTCGAACAGCTCCGCTGACCTACACGATCCCGTCCAACGCCCGGTACGTCCGGTTGCTCGCGGCCGCCGCCCGCTGCTCACGACCGGTCGCCTCGATGTAGTTCTGACTGGTCGCCAGGCTCGCGTGCCCCAGCAACGCCATGATCTCCGACGCGGTCGCGCCGTCCTCGGCCAGCCGGGTGGCGAAGGTATGCCGCAACGCGTGGAGATTCGCCCCGACCGGCACACGGTCGTGCAGGCCTGCCCACCGATAGCACGACTTGACCAGATACTCGAGCGCGCCGCGGCCGATCGGCTCGCCGGCACGATCCCGGAGGAGGGGAGTGGAGGGCCCGAACCGCTGCTGTGGGAAGCGACGGCGGCACGAAGCCAGGTACTCCTCGATGATCTTCTCCATGATCGGCTGGACCGGGATCGACCGGTCACGGCTTCCCTTGCCGTGGACGTGCAACCGCATCTCGCCCTGACGGCCGACCAGCGACCGCGCGGTCAGCGCCCGCATCTCGGCGGCACGCAGCCCGGCGACCAGCCCGAGCGCGATCACCAGGACGTCCCGCTCCGGCCACGGATCCCGCGTCCGGCGCGAACCATCGGCGGCGGCCGCGAGCAACTGCTCCGGGGTTTCCTCGCCCCGCAACGGTTTCGGCGTCAACGGAGGCGCCTTCGGGCGCGCGACCGCGCCCATGGGATTGCCCGCGAGCAGCCCGTCGGACACGCAGAAGGTGAGGAACTGGTTCCAGGTCGACCACGCGCGCAGCACGGAACTCTTCGCGTGAGTGTCCGCGAAGGCACCGAAGGCGTTGCGGAGCGCCTGAGCGGTGAGCATCTCGACGGTGAGTTCGTCAGGGGAGCGGCCTAGCTCGCGGAGCAGAAGAGCGGTGATGCCGGCGAGGTCGCGGCGGTAGGCGTCGGTGGTGTGAGGAGAATCCTTACGGGGACGACGTGCGGCGAAAAAGGCTTGCTGTGCCTCGGAAACCCTCATGAGCATCTTGTACCGCATGGCACCGACAGTCTTACACTGGGTTATATTCCGTTTCATGCATAATAGTGATTATGCATGAAACGGAGTGACGGGTCCGGAACCTCCTCGCGGGGGATCTCGGTTCGCTCGGCCGCTCACTGGGCGTCCAGTGTGGGACTTCCCTGACCGGTTTCCGTCCGAAGTTCCTCTCATGACACTTGGAGCTTCGGAGACCTCAGCCTGGCCGTCAGGGCGGCAAGGCTGGCGAGATGAGTCCAGGTGGCGCCTCCATTGATCAACATCGACCGGGACATCCGGATTGATTCGTCACAGTGACGTATTGAGGCCGGGTGATCGGACATCCGTTTTGCATCCCCGGGGGTGCTCCGGGTTGCCCTGGAGGACTAAGGACCGCCTGGAGTTCGGAGAGAGCTGAAGGGAGCCATGCCCGCAGCCGCCGCAGCAAAGGGAGCTTCCCTGCGTGACATGTAGCGAAGGGCCCTTTCGGCTCCCGCCGGAGACCCCTCTCGACCCTAGTTCTCCAGGTCAGCCAAAGTGCCGATAATGTACATTATGTCAAGTAAGGTCTGTCTGGCTGCACGGAACCGCTAACCGGCTCAGGTTCGCCCCTGCCCTACGGCTTCCCCGCGCCCCGCATCGCCAAGGCTGTCGCCAGTCCGACCGGACTTCGCCTCCGCGCTCGGCGGGCCGCCGGTTCACCCGCAAGCACGCCGAACTCGCTGGGAACTCTGTATCCGCCACGCCCCAACCCGCATAGACGCTCATCCTCCGGTATTGCCACCGATGCTCCGTAAGTCTAGACTTACGGTTCGTGGACACTTACCGAGTCACGGATGCCGCGTGGAACGCGTTCGGGGATCCGAGTCGGCGCGCGATCATCGAGTGCCTGGCCGAGCGGCCACGGTCCGTCCGTGAACTCGCCGACCAGCTTCCGATCAGCCGGCCGGCGGTATCCCAGCACCTCAAGGCCCTCAAAGGCGCAGGGTTGGTCACCGACCGCCCCGCCGGCACCAAACGCATCTACCAGCTCAATGCGGCCACCATGGGCGCGTTACGCGATCAGCTCGACACTTTTTGGAGCCGCGCGCTGGCCGCCTACAAGGACGTCGTCGAACAACCCGAAGGAGATCAGCGATGACCCAGGCAACGAGCACGGTGGTCCGCAAGGAGGTCGTCGTGAACGCCCCGCTCGAACGGGCCTTCACCGTTTTCACCGAGCGATTCGGCGACTTCAAGCCACCCGAGCACAATCTGCTTCAGGTCGAGATCGTCGAGACGGTGTTCGAGCCCCACGTCGGT
Source organism: Amycolatopsis sp. WAC 01375 (assembly GCF_003947325.1). Classification (NCBI taxonomy): domain Bacteria; kingdom Bacillati; phylum Actinomycetota; class Actinomycetes; order Pseudonocardiales; family Pseudonocardiaceae; genus Amycolatopsis; species Amycolatopsis sp. WAC 01375. Next base: position 175,232 of record NZ_QHHW01000044.1, on the reverse strand, counting down.
GGTCACATCTTCGACCGCGGGGTCGACGGCAGCGAGTGCCGCTGGGCCCGAATACTCGCCTACGATCCCCCGCATCGCGTCGTCTTCAGCTGGGACATCAGCCCCCAATGGCAGATTGAACGCGACCATGAGCACACAAGCGAGGTCGAGGTCCGCTTCATCGCCGAAGCCGCGCAGCGTACGCGCCTGGAACTCGAACATCGCAAACTGGATCGCCACGGACCGAGCTGGAAAGCTGTCAGCGACGGCGTCGGAGGCGACGCCGGCTGGCCGCTGTACCTCGCTCGCTACGCCCAACTGCTGACCGGAGGCCGCTGATGGCGGCATCGAGCACTGTCGGCGACACGATGCAGCCACCACGGGAACCGTTACAACGCAAGAGCGATGCGCTCGAGCTGCTGCATTCGGAAACCACCGCGTGGTTGGCCACGGGCGATGCCGACGGCCCACACCTCGTTCCGCTCCTGTTCCACCACAACGGCGAGGTCCTCACGTTCGCGACCTTCGCGAACAGCCGAACGGTGACCAACGTGGCCGCCACCGCACGAGCGCGAGCGGCCATCGGTCATCCATACGACGTGGTCATGATCGACGGCACGATGAAAGTCATCGAACCCGACGCGATCGATCCGGCCATCGCCGACCCGTTCGCTTCACTGCTGCGGGGCGGTCCTGACCCGCGGCATGCATCCGGATTCGTCTACCTCCAGCTCACCCCGACCCGGTTACAAGCGTGGCGCTCCTTCGCCGAGCTCGACGACAGGACCCTGATGCGGTCCGGTCAGTGGCTGGTCTGACCGCAAGACGATCCGCTCTGGTAGACGAGACTGGTGACCACGCGTTCGCCTTGGCAGCCCGACGCCTACCTCGACCTAGCCCGCCGCGCTTGTTTCATCTGCGAACTACTCGCCGGCAATCCCGACTATCCCCACCACATCGCCCACCGCGACGACCATGCGGTCGTCTTCGCCAGTCGCTTCCCGTCCGTGCGCGGGCACTTCCTCGTCGCTCCGATCGAGCACCGAGAGCACGCCGTCGGCGACTTCACCACCGACGAATACCTTGCCCTCCAGTCGGTCGTGCACCGCGCGGGCCGCGCACTCACCGACCTGCTCCCCACTGAACGCCTCTACGTTCTGTCCCTCGGTAGCCAGCAAGCCAATCGGCATGTCCACTGGCATCTAGCGCCCCTGCCGCCCGGTGTGCCCTACGACCAGCAGCAGACCGCGGTCTTCGAGCCGGGCCGCGGCTACCTCGACATCGCCGACGACGAACTCGCGGAACTTGCCCGCAGCCTCGGCGAACAGATGACGACCTGACCGCACACCGCTACGCGAGCCTCCGCCACCTATTGAGAGGTAAGGCTGAGGTGGCGTGGCCGGTGCCGGGGGTCGTGAGTGGCGTTTCGGGTTAGAACCCGAAACGCCACTCACGACCCCCGCGCGAAACCGTGCATGTTGGGATGCGCGCGTCGGTGTGGTTTGATGCCTCGTGATTCCTTCCGAAGCTGACCTGGCGGACGCGTTGACCACGGCCACTCGTGCGGTTGTCACGGACCTGTTCCGCGACAACCCCGGCCACACGTTCTACTACGTCACGCTGACCACGCCTGGCGAGGCATTCGGTCCGGCGCTGTCGGCGTGGTCGCGCGAGGCGCTGGCGCAGCGAGTGGACGCCGAGGACGTCCGCTACTCCTACGCCGATTCGCCGTTTTCGGTTGTGGGCGAGCAATACCTGAAGCCGGTCCGCGAGATGTTCGCCGCTCGGCCGGAGGTGTTCGACATTGCCGACGACGATGCGTCCGACGCGGAGTTCGATCTTCGGCTTCGCGCGATGGAGACAGCGCTGCGCAGGTTGGATGATGAAGGGCTGTTCGGTGTCGGCGTAGCTCGCGAGAACATGCTGGTTTTGGTCGAGGTCGTTCCTGACGACGAGGAAAACGTAGCCCGGGCTCGTCGGCTCAATCCGCCCGGTCCGGCGTTGGACGCTTGGCTGACCTGCTGACGGATCCCGACACCGCAGACGACATCTTGCTGCGAATACCTGACGCAAGATGTCGTGTATTCGGTGGAATGCTCGTACTTCACTCATATGAAGGGCGATCGAATCAGATGGGATCTCGACTCAACCCGTACATCAGGTACAACGGGAACGCACGGCAGGCGATGGAGTTCCACCGGGAGGTACTCGGCGGCAAGCTGGAGATCGGCACGATCGCGGACTTCGGTTCGCCGGGCTCGCCCAACGCAGACAAGGTCATGCACGCGCAGCTCGACACCCCGCACGGATACACGCTGATGGCATGTGACGTTGATGGTCAGGTCGAGGACGTGCCTCACTCCCCTGGCAACAACGTCGCGGTCTACCTCGGTGGCGACGGCGAACTCCGTGGCTGTTTCGAGAAGTTGTCCGTCGGCGGCGCCGTGACCATGCCGCTGGAGAAGCAGGTATGGGGTGACGAGGCCGGCGCGCTCGTGGACAAGTTCGGGATCACCTGGATGGTCAACATCAGTCTGCGGCGAACCTGATCGATGGTCGTCCGACGCTATTCCGCCTCGCGTGGCCCCAGGCGTCGAGTGATCCGGTCGAACAACTCCCCTAACGGCTCGCCGAGGTCCCGGCCGAAGTCGGTCAGTCCGTAGGTGACCTGGGGTGGTGTCGTGGGCTCGACCTTTCGCCAGATCAGGCCGTCTTGAACGAGTGCGCGCAGGGATTGGGCGAGCATCTTCTCGCTGATCCCCCGGATGCTTTCGCGTAGCTCGTAGAACCTGAGGTCGTCGGCCTGCAAGGAGATCAGTACCCAGATCCCCCATCGGCTGGTCACGTGGTCGACCACCTCGCGCGCCGGGCAGTCGGTGTGAAACACCTCATACCGCGGCTTTGTGTCGGCCGGTGTGAACTGCACGCCTCCTGTCATGGCAGGAGCTTACCTCAAGGTATGCCCTTACCAAAAGTAAGCCACTCTCCTAGCGTCGTGATCACAACAAGATCGAACGAAGGAGCTGTTCATGATCGTGGTGACCGGGGCTACGGGAAACATCGGCCGGCCGTTGACTCAGGCGTTGGTCGAGGCGGGTCAGCAGGTGACGGCGGTGTCGCGGCACCCCGCCGAGGCACCGCAGGGCGGTCGGCATGTGGTGGCGGACCTTGCCGAGCCTGCTGGGCTCGAGCAAGCGCTGGCCGGGGCGAAGTCCTTGTTCCTGCTGCTTTCCGGCGACTTGCATGCCGCCGGGGCCAACCCGGCCGACATCGTCGGCCAGGCGGCGGCCGCCGGAGTTCGCAGGGTTGTCCTGCTCTCTTCGCAGGGTGTGGCGACCAGGCCGTTCGGTACGACGCGGATCGCGATGCGCGAGCTGGAGGACGTGGTGCGGGGCTCCGGTTTGGATTGGGCGATCCTGCGGCCGGGTGGTTTCGCCTCCAACGCCTTGTGGTGGGCGGAGTCGGTCCGTTCGCGGCAGGTGGTCGCCGCGCCGTTCGGTGACACGGGGCTGCCGATCATCGACCCGGCGGATATCGCGGAGGTCGCGGCCGCTTGCCTGGTGGATGACCGGCATCTCGGTGGCGTGTACGAATTGACCGGCCCGGAGGTGATCACGCCGCGCGAGCAGGCGGAGGTCCTCGCCGGTGCTCTGGGCTCGCCGGTGCGGTTTCAGGAGCTCACCCGTGAGGAGGCCAAGGCGGGTATGGCCCGGAGCATGCCGGCGGAGCTCGCGGACGACACGCTGGACATCATCGGTTCCCCGAGTCCGGCCGAGCTGCGGGTGAGCCCGGACGTCCGGCGCGTGCTCGGCCGTGATCCGCGGTCGTTCGCCGACTGGACCGCCCGGAACATCGCCGCGTTCCGCTGATGGCGTCGCGCTAAGGTCGTCCCCGGAAAGTCGAATCTGGGGGTTACCGCGATGTCCGAGAGCACCGCTGTGCGTGTCGATCCGTCCAACGAGCGGATGTTGAAGGCGTGGGACGGTGATGACGGCTCGCTCTGGGCGAAGCGCGCGCAGCGGTTCAACGACGGTGTCGCTGCTTATCGCGACACGTTCTTCGCCGCGGCCGGTATCGGGCTTGCTGACAATGTTCTCGACGTCGGCTGCGGTGCGGGTCAGACGACGCGGGACGCGGCGCGGCTGGCGACCGCAGGTTCCGCGCTCGGTGTGGATCTTTCCAGTGAGATGCTCGGCGTCGCTCGCCGGATCGCCGTGGAGGAAGGTCTGGCCAACGTTTCTTTCGAGCAGGTGGACGCGCAGGTCCATCCGTTCGCCGAGGCGGGTTTCGATGTGGTGATCAGCAGGCATGGATCGATGTTCTTCGGTACTCCCCTGGCCGCGTTCTCGAATCTGGCGAGGGCGACCCGGCCTGGTGGCCGTCTGGTCCTGCTGACGTGGCAGCCGTTGCGGCTCAACGAATGGATCACCACGTTCCGGACGATCTTCGCGGCCGGGCGTGAGGTGCCGTCCTCGGATCTCGCGCTCAGCGACCCAGTCGAGATCGGAAGGTTGCTGGTCTCCGCCGGGTACGCCGACGTGCGGTGCACCGCGGTGAACAAGCCGATGTTCTTCGGTGAGGACGTCGATGACGCAGCCGAGTTCATCGTCGAGCAGCACGGCGGGCGGTTGAGCGATTTGGATGAGACGACGCGTGCGGGAGCCGTCGAGGCGTTGCGGGCCGATCTCGCCGAGCACCAGGCCGGCCGAGGCGTTTTCTACGGCTCGGCCGCCTGGCTCGTCGAGGCTCGGCGGCCTTGACCTACTGCTTGCGGGCGATCAGGTAGGCCTGTGGGGTGCTCTCGAATTCCTCGGACGGTTCGCGGACGAGGGTGGAGAGCAGGCTGAACCCGGCCTCCCCCAGCTGCTCGGCGATCTTCTCCGGTGCCAGCCGGTACGCGTCACAGGAGATGTCGTGCCCGTACGCGTGCTCGATGTGGCGGATTTCTTCGCCTACCTGGAAGGCGACCAGCAGGTGGCCGCCGGTGGCGAGGATCCGGTGGAAGTCGGCGAAGATCTCCGGCAGGCGCTCCCGTGGTGTGTGGATGATCGAGTACCAGGCGACGACGCCTGCCAGTGCACCGTCCTCAAAGGACAAACCGGGCATCTCCCCGATCTGGAAGTCCAGGTGCGGGTACCACTTGCGGGCGACGGCGACCATCTCCGGGGAGAGGTCGACGCCGTGGATGTCGAGGCCCAGTTCGTGGAGGTGCTGGGTGATGCGGCCGGGGCCGCAGCCGATTTCGGCGACGCGTCCGCCGCCGTCGGCCTTGACGAGTTCGGCGTACGCGCCGAGCACGGCGCGATCCCAGGTGGATCCGGCGAGATGGTCGCGGAGGAGTTCGGCGTAGTCGGCCGCGACCGTGTCGTAGGCGGTGCGGGTGGTTTGGAGGTAGTCGGTCACGGCGGCGACCCTATCGCTTCGCCCCGACAACAATCGTCGCGTACAGCTCGTCGTCGGTGATCACCTCGGGGGTCAATCCGTTGTGCGCCATGGCTTCCGCTGTGTTCGCGGCCTGGCTTTCGCTGGTTTCGATCAGCAGGTGCCCGCCTGGTGCGAGCCATTGTGGAGCTTCGGCGGCGACGCGGCGGTGGACGTCGACGCCGTCGTGCCCGCCGTCGAGTGCGACGCGGGGTTCGTGGTCGCGGGCTTCGGGCGGCATCAGAGCGATGGCGTCGGTGGGGACGTATGGGGCGTTGACGACCAAGATGTCGACGCGGCCTCGTAGCGACGCGGGCAGTGGTGTGTAGAGGTCGCCTTCGAAGACCTGTCCCCCGGCTTCGGCGATGTTGGTGCGGGCGCAGCGGACGGCGGCGGGTTCGATGTCGGCCGCGTAGAGGCGGATTTCGCCGAGTTCGGCGGCGATGGCGGCGCCGAGTGCTCCGGTGCCGCAGCAGAGGTCGAGGACGACCGCTCCTGGTCCGGCGAGGGTGACGGCGTGGCGGACGAGGAGTTCGGATCGTTGGCGTGGCACGAAGACGCCGGGTTCGACGGCGATGCGGAGGCCGTGGAACCCGGCCCAGCCGAGGATGACTTCGAGTGGTTCGCCGTCGACGCGGCGTTGGACCATGGTGTCGAGTTCGGCCGGGGTGCGGGCTTCTTCGGTGAGGAGGCGGGCTTCGTCTTCGGCGAAGACGCATCCGGCTTTCCGAAGCTTGTCGATGACGGTCACTTGTCTCGCAGTCTGGTGAGGATGCCGTCGAGGGCGTGCCGGACGGTGTCGGGGACGCCGTTGGTGCGCAGGTCGGTGAGGAATTGCTCGTTGAGCCCACCGGGGGTCATGTGTTTGCCGGTGAGGGTTTCGAGGTCGCCGCTCTGCTGGAGCAGGGAGTGGCCGAGCTGGCCGAAGATGTGGCTGGTGAAGGCGGTCGCCGTGGTGTCCTCGATGCCCTGGTCGGTCATCCAGGCGGCGATGGTGGCGAGGTAGTCGAGGTGAGCGGCGAAGGTGGCCGTGGCGCCGCTGAAGACGTCGAGGTCCTTCTCCGCCGCAGGGACGACACTGCCGCCGATGCTGTCGAAGAGTGCCCGTGCCCGGGGGTTGTCGGGGTACATCGCGGTGAGGCTTTGGCGGCGGGCGGCCGGGGGCAGCGGGATGCTCCGGACGACCTCGCCCGCGGGGGCGGCCCAGTCGCGCAGCCGGTCGAGAGGGACGCCGGCGAGGGCGCTGATCAGGACGTGGCCGGGCTGGAAGGTGAGATCTCGGAGGACTTCTTCGGCGATCGGCGGGCGCACGGCGAGGACGATCGTCGTGGCGCTGTCGACGACGTCTTGGTTGCTGCCGCGGACTTCGACGTTGGCGAAGCGGGCCGAGAGCTCTTGGCCGACGCTGCGGCTGCGGGGTGAGAGGAAGATCGAAGGCGGGTCGGCGATGTCCTTGCTGAGGCCTTCGACAATGGCGGCGGTGATCTCGCCCGCGCCGATGAATCCGTAGTCCATGTTCAGGCTCCCTTGTGGCCGTCGACGCGTTCGCGGATGAGGTCGGCGTGGCCGTTGTGGCGGGCGTATTCGCCGATCATGTGGAGGTAGAGCATGCGGAGCGAGAACGGGTTCCCGCCGACGTCGAAGGTGTCGTCGAGGGTTCCTCCGGCGGCGGCTTCGTCGGCCAGGCGGATCTCGTCGAGGAGGATGTCGTACGCCTCTTCGGCTTTGTCGGCGTCGAGGGCTTCGAAGTCGTGGTCCTTGCCGAGGGCGGGGTCGTAGAGGGGTTCGATGTCCTGTGCGGCGTAGCGCAGGCGGAACCAGATGCGTTCGACCTTGGCGAGGTGGCGGATGAGGCCGAGGAGGGTGAGGTTGGACGGCGGGACCGACGCCGTGGCGAGTTGTTCTCCGGTGAGGCCGGCGAGTTTGTGGAGAAAGGTGCCGCGGTGCCAGGCCAGCAGGGAGGGTAGGAGGATTCGCTCGTCTGCGGCGGTGTCGCCGGACGGGCGGGTGACCTCGGGGGCGGTCCATGTCATAGCGGCGATCATGCCATCGGGTGACGTGGGGTTCGTGGCGCGCCTGCGGGGGTGAGCGGGGTCACGTGGAGGCCGCTGAATCCTTTTGCGAGGGTCGCGGCTCTTGTAGGGGCCGGGACAAGCTCGGCGCGGGAGGAGGAGGTTGTCGTGGAGGCCGAGTGGCCGAGGGAGTCCTTGATCGTGGCGGCGCAGGGTGGGGACGCGTCCGCCATCGCCGCCTTGGTCTCGGGTTCCCATCCGCATGTGCAGCGGTTCGCGCGGTCGTTGTGTGCTTCGCCGGAGGATGCGGAGGATTCGGCGCAGGAGGCGCTGATCATCCTGTATCGCAAGATCGGCACGCTGCGGGCCACCGGTGCGCTCGCGTCGTGGATGTTCCGGATCGTGCGCAACGAGTGTCTCCGCCGGGCCCGTCGGGCGTTGCGCGGTGACGATCTGGCGGGATCCGTCGCGGTGATCTCGGCGGAGGACGACGCGTTGGATCGGCTGGAGGCGCAGCGGGTGGCCGCGGCGATCGCCGGGTTGCCCGCCGATCAGCGTCGCGTCTTGATCATGCGGGACATCCAGGGCCATCCGGGCCGGGCGGTCGCCGACGCGCTCGGGTTGAGCACGGCCGCGATGAAGTCCCGGCTGCACCGTGCGCGGGCGACGGTCCGTTCGGTTCTCGACAACCCCGTTTCCTGATCTTCTTTTGAGGAGTTTTCATGCTCGAAATCGGTTCCGTGGCCCCTGACCTCGCCTTGGAAGACACCACCGGGCAGGTTGTCCGGCTTTCGGAGTTCCGCGGCAAGGAGAACGTGCTGCTGTACTTCATGCGCTCGACCACTTGCCCGGTCTGCAACGGCCATGTGAAGGACCTTGTGGGGCGTGCCGCCGACTTCGCGGCCGCGGACGTGCGGGTTTTGATCGCCGTCCCGGAGGGGCGGGAGGAGGCCAAGGCGTGGCGGACGAAGCGGGGGTTGTCGCTGCGGGTGGTCACCGGCCGGGGCACCACACCGCATGAGGCCTTCGGGCTGTCGAAGAAGATGCTGCAGCAGTCGGGCAGCGTGCTGATCGACCGGGAGGGTGTGGTCCGTCATGCGCATGCGGCGACGATGCCCATCAGCGCTTATGACAAGAAGGGCATCGCCAAGGCCGTCGACGGGCTGGCGAAGGTGCATTGACTGAAGGTGTGAATCGGTGCTTCACTTCTTGAGTGCCGTATCGCCGTACACCGAAGGTCCAGGAGCGACTGGACGCCCAGCGCGACGCCGTCCTCGCTGCCGCCATGGAGCAGCTGGCCGAGCGTGGGTACGCGGGCTGCTCCGTGTCGGCGGTCGCGGAGCGGGCGGGGGTGGCGGTCGGGAGCGTGTACCGCCACTTCCCCACGAAGGCCGCGCTGGTCGTGGAGTTGTTCCGGAAGGTCGTCACGCGTGAGGTCGAGGCGGTGCGCGCGGTGTCGGATCGGCCTGGCACGCCAGCAGATCGGGTCGTGGCGGTCTTCGACACCTTCGCGAGCCGGGCGTTGAAGACCCCGCGGATGGCGTACGCGCTGCTGGCCGAGCCCGTCGACGCGCCGATCGAGGCCGAGCGGCTGGTGTTCCGGCGCGCTTTCCGCGACATCGTGGCCCAGCACGTGGCCGATGGCGTCCGCTCCGGGGTGCTGCCCGCTCAGGACGCGGAGGTCACCGCGGCGGCGCTCGTCGGGGCGGCCGCCGAGGTGCTGATCGGCCCGTTGACCACCGGCAGTGCGGACGAGGTGTCCGGGCTGCGCACTTTCGTCCTGCGTTCCTTGGGAGGTTCCGATGCCGAGCACTCATGAGGTCACCAATCAGGTGCCGCCGCTGGCGGACTACGACGTCGCCGCCGATCCGGCCTTGCTGGAGGGGCTGGAGCGGGCGGACGCGGGCTGGGCGGTGGCCGAGGTGCACGCCCTCGGCAGGCTGGCCGGGAGCGAGCAGGCGCAGGAGTGGGGCAGGCTGGTCAACGAGAACGAGCCGGTGCTGCGCACGCACGACCGGGTCGGGAACCGGATCGACGAGGTCGAGTTCCATCCGTACTGGCATGAGCTGATGGACGTCGCGGTGTCGCATGGGCTGCACGCGGCGCCGTGGCGGGATTCCCGGCCGGGCGCGCACGCGGCGCGGGCGGCGAAGATGTACGTCTGGGGTCAGGTCGACGCGGGGCACACGTGCCCGATTTCGATGACGTACGCAGCGGTTCCGGCGTTGCGGTTCAATCCCGAACTCTCCGAGCGGTACGAACCGCTGCTGGCGGCGACGGAATACGACTTCGGGCTGCGTGAGCCGAGCTCGAAGCGCGGGCTCATCGCCGGGATGTCGATGACGGAGAAGCAGGGCGGTTCCGACGTCCGGGCGAACACCACCACGGCGCGGCCGCTCGGTGATGGAAGCTATGTGATCGTCGGGCACAAGTGGTTCACCTCGGCGCCGATGTCGGACATGTTCCTGACGCTGGCCCAGGCACCGGGTGGCCTCTCGTGTTTCCTGCTCCCCCGTGTCCTGCCGGACGGCACGCGCAACGGGATCCGGTTGCAGCGGCTGAAGGACAAGCTGGGCAACCGGTCCAACGCGTCGTCGGAGATCGAGTACGACGACGCGATCGGCTGGCTCGTCGGCGAGGAGGGCCGCGGGGTGCGCACCATCATCGAGATGGTGAACAACACCCGGCTCGACTGCGCGGTCGGGAGCGCGTCGGGGATGCGGTACGGCGCCGTGCGGGCCGTCCACCACGCTCGGCATCGTCGCGCGTTCGGGGCGAATCTGGTGGATCAGCCGCTGATGGGCAACGTGCTGGCGGACCTGCTCGTGGAGTCCGAGGCGGCGACGACGGTCGGGATGCGGCTGGCGTCGGCCACCGACCGGCCCGACGACGAGCACGAGCAGGCGTTCCGACGGCTGGGGCTGGCGGTGACGAAGTACTGGGTGTGCAAACGCGGTCCGTCGCATGCGGTGGAGGCGTTGGAATGCCTGGGCGGGAACGGGTACGTCGAGGAATCGGGGATGCCGCGGCTCTACCGCGAGGCTCCGCTCATGTCCATCTGGGAGGGTTCGGGCAACGTCGCGGCGCTGGACACGTTGCGGGCGATGGCGAAGCAGCCGGAGTCGGTGGCGGCGTACTTCGCGGAGGTCGAGCAGGCGTCCGGCGCCGACGCGCGGCTGGACGACGCGGTGGGCAGGCTCCACAAGGAGCTGTCCGACCTGTCGGACATCGAGTACCGGGCGCGGCGGCTGGTCGAGTCGATGGCGTTGATCCTTCAGGGGTCGCTGCTGGTGCGGCACGGGACGCCGGCGGTGGCCGACGCGTTCTGCGCGTCGCGGCTGGGCGGCGACTGGGGTGTCGCGTTCGGGACGCTTCCGTCCGGTGTGGACACCAAGGCGATCATCGCCCGCGCCGACGTCTGAGCGGCAGGGAGGTCCGTGGGCGAACGTGGCGGTTCGAGTCCGTGAAGGCCTCCTTAAGGGACCCAGAGTCCCTCAAGGAGGCCTTCACGGACCGGCCTGGCATCAACCCGCAGCCGGATGCCGTCATTACTCGCCGAGGTTCCGGACTCTCGGTGCCCGCATGACCACGTGCTGCGCCGGTCCGGTGGGTTCCCCCGGTCGGACCGGCGCCGAGCACTGCGAACAGCCGCAGGATTGCGGAATTCGGGTGCATCCAGACGCTCGCCCGTCGGCTACGTTCGTCGGTCATGGTCGATCGCCGAAGATGCCTGTTCCTGGTCCCCGTGGTGCTGCTCGCCTCCGGTTGCGCGACGGCCGAGCCGACGCCGATCTTCGCCGCGGCGAGTTCGGATCCTTCCGCCGGGAGCGGGCCGATGATGGAGGCGGCGGCCCCGTCCGGCACACCGTTCGTCGCGGCGGACGGACGGGATCTGAAGGCCTGCTCCGACGGGGAGTGCGAGGTCCTGGTGCGGACCGGTGACCAGATCCCCAACGACGGCGGCGCCGGTCCGCTTTCGGTCGCGGTCCAGGCCGGGAAGGTGGGTCTCGCCCCCGCGTCCGGCGGGATGGGCGGAGCGGTGTCCGGGCCCGCGGGGATGGTCCATCAGATCAACCGGCAGGTGATCGCCGTCGTCGCTGTGCAGGGCGGCGAGGGGATCATCCGGCTCAGCAAGAGGTGACAGGCTCTTCGAGCGCGCGACGAAGGGCGGCCGCACGCTCGGCATCGTGATGTTCGACGACGGTCAGGTAATGCCGAACCAGGACCTGCCGAGACCGTTCGAGTTCCGTCGAGCCGACCGACGTCGCCCGGCCGGCACTCAACGCCTCCAGCGCGTGGGCCGGCAAACGGTCGACCTCGCGGCCATGCCAGGGATTCAAGCCGTACCGCAGGCACAGCAAGGTGATGATCTGGTCGCGAAGCTCGTCGAGCATCATGACGGCTTGCCACGATCGCCCGCGGGCGATCGCCGAGCGGGCGTGGATCGCATAGAGCCAGGCCATTCCGATCGCCTGCGCACTGCTGGGACCTGACGAGCTCGTCGGCTCGTTGGCTTGGCCGAAGACGAGCCGGAAGCCGTCTTCGGTGGCGCGGAACTGATCGCGGGGCCAGAACGACAGGTCCACCTGGAGCGACGAGTCGAGCAGGAACACCCGATAGCGCACGCCCTCGCGCGAGATCACGTCGAGAGTGTCGGCGACCCCGAACCTGTCGTCGAGCGATCGAGTCCACCGCGCGACCACCGCGGGTTCGTCCACGTCGTCGGTGAGCTGGAGGACGAGATCGAGGTCCGACCAGCGATCCTCGGTGCCGCGAGCAGTCGACCCGACAAGAGCGGCGCCGACGATGTCCACGTCACGGCGGGCCGCGGCGATCAGTTCGTCACGCACTCGGGTGCGTTCCTCGATGTCGAACATCAATACTCCTGTACCTACTAGTATGTACGCCATGCATGCGATGCAGTACGAAATCACCCTCCCAGGCGACTACGACATGGGCATCATCCGCGAGCGCGTCGCCACTCGCGGGCATCTGCTGGACGACTTCGGCGGCCTCGGGCTGAAGGTCTACGGGATCCGTGAACGCGGCGTCGACGGCTCGACGCTGAACCAGTACTCGCCGTTCTACCTGTGGCACGACGAGGCCGGGATGAACGCGTTCCTGTTCGGCGGCCCGTTCAGCGGCATCGTCGAATCGTTCGGGCGTCCCGCCGTGCAGCACTGGACCGTGCTCGGTTTCGAGGAGGGGCCCGCGTTCGGTGCTTCTCCGGTCGCGGCGGGGAAGCATGTCGTGACGATCCCGGCGGAGACCGACCCGGTCGTGTTCCTCGGCGAGGCTCTCGACGGGCTGCGCGAGCATCTACGCCAGGACGGCGCGCATTCGGGCGCGCTGGCCGTCGATCCGCGGACCTGGCAGGTGGTCCGCTACAGCCTGTGGGCCGGCGAGGCTCCAGAGTCGGACGAGGTCCGGTACCGGATCCTCCACCTGTCCTCGCCGCAGCTGGCCGAGCTGCGGCGAGGACGGCAGTGGGATCAGCCGAGCAGTGCGGCGAACAGCGCGCCTGGGCCGGCTTCGGGCGGGCCGGCGGGCCACTGATCCCGGTACGGATACCAGAGCCCGTCCTTGCCCAACCGCACCTGCACCCCGGTTCCGTGGACGGTGCAGTGGTTGCGCTCGACGTCCAGGCCATCGCCGGGATCGTCCACCACCTCGGTGAACGCGGCCCGCGCGCGGCCCATCGCCTGCGACGGCGGTGTCCACACGGTCTCCAGCACCTCGAGACCGGCTCGGCCACCGTGCCGCCAGGCGAGCACCGCGCGGTCGAAGTCCTCACCGTTCTCGGCCGGGCGCAGCCTGTCGGCGACCTCCGGGCGAGTGGCGGCGAGGCGGACGGCGTCCTGTTTGCGGGTGAGCTTCGGCTGTGACGTCAGCAGCGCACCGGCCGCCTGTCCCGCGTTGGCGACCAGCAGGGCGAAGGTCTCCGACGGGATATCGGGCGCGCCGGGCACGGTCGGGCCACCGGCGGGAACGAACGCGGCAAGGTCCGGCAAGGGGCCCGGCTCGTCGGCGTAGGCCCGCTCTGCCGGGACGCCGTCGTCCCCCGTGCGCACGAACCGGGGCGCGTTGCGCCGCTGGAGCTCGTCGAGCAGCTCCCGCTCCCCCTTGCCCCGCATCAGCAGCAGCACGAAGGGATCCGCGTCGAGCAGCCACGATGCCTGGAACGACAGCGCCGCGGCATGGCGGCACGGCAGCTCCCAGCCGGGGCAGTCGCAGTCCGGGTCCAGGTCGCCGATGCCGGGCAGGAGATGCACCCCGGCGTCGTCGGCGGCCTCGACGAGGTCGTGCGGCATGTCCCGGTCCAGCAGCGCGGCGAGATGCCCGGCCCGGGAGGCGACCCGGTCGAGGAACCGGTCCCATTCGTCCTCGGTCAGTTCCGCGAGACGGACCTCGGTGCGGTACTGGCCTTCCTGGTCGTCGACCACGGCGGCGATCCGGCCAGGACTGACCGTGATCGGGCCGACCCGGCCCCCCGCGGCGTACTTGCGGCCCTGTTTGAGCTGCCGCAGGTCCAGCGCGGTGTCCTCCATCGCGTTGATCCACGCGCGGCCCCACCACGAGCGGGCGAACTGACCGTGGCCGCCCTGTCGCCCGAAGGAGGGGAAGCCGCGGACGCGATCGTCGGGCGTACTCATCGGCGACTCCTCAGCTCGACCAGATCGGCCAGTTCCGCGTCGGTCAGTTCGGTCAGGGCGGCCTCGCCGCCGGCGAGCACAGCGTCGGCGAGCGCGCGTTTCTCCCGCAGCATCGCCGCGATCCGGTCCTCGACCGTGCCCTCGGCGATGAGCCGGTGCACCTGCACCGGCCTGGTCTGCCCGATCCGGTACGCGCGGTCGGTCGCCTGATCCTCCACCGCGGGGTTCCACCAGCGGTCGTAGTGCACGACGTGATCGGCGCGGGTGAGGTTGAGCCCGGTCCCCGCAGCCTTGAGCGACAGCAGGAACACCGGCACCTCACCGGCCTGGAACCGGCGCACGAGGTCCTCGCGTTTGGGCACCGGCGTGCCGCCGTGCAGCAGCTGCGTGCCGATCCCGCGCTGCGCGAGATGACGTTCCAGCAGCCGCGCCATGGCCACGTACTGCGTGAACACCAGCACCGCGCCGTCCTCGGCGAGGATCGTGCCCAGCAGTTCGTCGAGCAGTTCGAGTTTGCCCGACCGGCCGTCCAGCACCGCGTCCGACGGTTCCTTGAGGTACTGCGCGGGGTGGTTGCAGATCTGCTTGAGCCCGGTGAGCAGCTTGACGATCCGGCCGCGGCGCGCGATGCCCTCGCTGCCGGCGATGTCGGCCATCAGTTCGCGCACCGTCGCCTCGTACAGGGCCGCCTGCTCGGCCGTGAGCGTCACCGGCCGGTCGGTCTCGGTCTTGGCCGGCAGTTCCGGCGCGATCCCCGGATCGGATTTGCGGCGTCGCAACAGGAACGGGCGGACCAGCCGGGACAGCCGTTCCGCCGCCTCGGGGTCCTTTCCGGACTCGACCGGTTTCGCCCACACACGGCGGAAGTCGGCCATGGTGCCGAGCAGTCCTGGCGTCGTCCAGTCCAGGATCGCCCACAGTTCGGAGAGGTTGTTCTCCACCGGCGTGCCCGTCAGCGCCACCCGCGCCGACGACGTCAGCGTCCGCAACGCCTTCGCTGTGCCGGAGCGGTGATTCTTGACGTGCTGGGCCTCGTCGGCGACCAGCAATCCCCACTGGACACCGCCAAGGGGTTCCGGGTCGACGCGCAGGGTGCCGTAGGTCGTGAGCACGAAGCCGTTCCCGAGTTCTTCGAGCGAGCGTTCGGTGCCGTGGAACCTGCGCACCGGGACGCCGGGAGCGAAGCGGGTGATCTCGCGTTCCCAGTTCCCCAGCAGCGAGGCCGGGCACACGACCAGGGTCGGGCCGTCCGCGCGATGCAGGTGGAGCGAGATCAGCGTGATCGTCTTGCCGAGACCCATGTCGTCGGCGAGACAGCCGCCGAGCCCGATCGACGTCATGGCGGTGAGCCACTGCAGGCCGCGCCTCTGGTAGTCGCGCAGGGTCGCGGCCAGACCTCGCGGCGGTGCCTGCGGTTCGGGCGGCGCGAGTAGCCGCTCCCGCAACGCGGCGAGCCAGCCGTCGGTGAGGACGTCCACACGTTCACCGTCGACCTCGGCCGTCCCGCTCAAAGCGGCGCCGAGCGCGTCGATCGGTGTCAGCGGTTTCAGGGCACGGTCCCGTGCCTTCGCCGCCAGCGCCGGATCGACCAGCACCCACTGATCACGTAGCCGCACCACGGGACGGTGCGCCTCGGCCAGCGCGTCCATCTCGGCCGCGGTGAGCGGCGCGCCACCGAGCGCGAGCTGCCAGTCGAACTGCAGCAGCGTGCCACCGGCGAAGAAGGACGGGAGGTCGTCCGGCGGCGCGGCACCGCCGCCGACGACGGCCTTCGCGCTCAGGTCGCGGACGAGACCGGCGGGCCAGTGCACGTCGATACCCGCCGTGGCCAGCAGGGGCGCGGCGGTGGTGAGCAGCTCCGTGATGTCGGTGTCGCCGAGCACGACCTCATCGGGCACCGCTGCGCCGAGCAGGGGTGCCAGCGGTGGCCACAGTTGAGCGGCGCGGCGCAGGGCCAGCATGACGTCGATCCGCGCTCGCGGGCCGAACCGGTCGTCACCCGACCACAGCGCGGCGGCGTCGATCAGGACGCCGGGGTCGGCGAGACTGTGCACCTGGACGACCCCGCTGAAGCGGCCGGTCGTGAAGTCGTCGCCCGGCGC
Source organism: Amycolatopsis sp. WAC 01375 (assembly GCF_003947325.1). NCBI lineage: Bacteria > Bacillati > Actinomycetota > Actinomycetes > Pseudonocardiales > Pseudonocardiaceae > Amycolatopsis > Amycolatopsis sp. WAC 01375. The sequence goes on along the minus strand of NZ_QHHW01000044.1, from coordinate 159,065 downwards.
CTCGATCCGCACCGATACCCGGACCCCGGAGTCCAGCCCTGCCGCGACCTCGGCCGCCCAGTCCCGCAGCTGCGGGAGACGGTGCGAGGGTGCGGCGGCGAACGCCTTGACGCCCGCGGCCTGCGCGGCCGCGGGCGTGCGGGGAAGGGTGTCGGCCACGGCATCGAGAAACGCGCGCAGCAACGGATACCGCGCGGGGAGCAGGTTGCCCTCACCCGGGATCGCTCGTGCCCGAGCCGGCATCGCTTCGGACAGCTCGCGCAGCCAAGCGGCGTCGGTAGGTTCCAGCGGGCCCGCGCGCCAGGCGTCCACATCGGACTCCGTGAGCCCGGGAAGCAGCCTGCCCGCCTCGGCGAGCTTCAACGCCGCCGTGGCCGCTGTGCTCCAAAAGCGCGCGGAGGGATCGTCGCTCTCACGAAGCCGCAGCAGCGCGGGTAGCGCCTCGGCCATCGGGAGCCGGACGCACGGCACCGTGACGATCTCGGGGAGGGCGACTGTCACCTCCCCGGCCCCAGGCGTGTCCCCGTCGGCGTTCCAGAAGACGAATCCGCTGGTCCGAGGGGGATTCTTCGGTTCGAAAACGACACTGCCGAAACCGTCGTGAGACGCCACTCAACCCCAATCTCTGTACGGTGTACAGTTCAGGATAACACAACTCTGTACACCGTAGAGAGAACGTGATGACAGACGCGGACCACACCGGCACGAGCGATCCACGGCGGACCATCGAACTGCTCTGGGACGTGCGCGAGAAACCCCGTCGCGGCCCCAAACCGAAGCTCACCGTCGCAGAGATCGTCACCGCCGCGCTCGAACTGGCCGACACCGAGGGCATCACCGCGCTGTCGGTGCGCCGGGGCGCGGAGAGGCTCGGCGTCTCCCCCATGACGATCTACACCTACATCCCCGGCCGCGCCGAACTGCTCGACCTGATGATCGACCGGGTCCACGGCGAACTGACCGATCCACCGGAGAGCCACGACTGGCGGGTCACGATGACGATCCTCGCCGAAGACGCCTGGGAGCTGTACCACCGGCATCCATGGATGCTCCAGCTCACCACCGGCCGTCTCCCCCTCGGCCCGCACACCTTCGCCAAACACGAACGCGAACTCAAGGCCGTCGACGCGATCGGGCTCACCGACCTGGAGATGGACGCCGTCGTGGCGATGGTCAACGGATTCGTCCAGGGCATCGCGCGCGGTTCGGTCGAATCGGCGAGTCTCGTGCAGCGATCCGGGCTGACCGACATGGAGTGGTGGACGGCCAGCGCGCCCGTACTGGCGGAGATCCCCGAAGCCGACGCCGGATTGTTCCCGCTCGCGGCGCGGATCGGGCAGGCGGCCGGGGAGACGCACGGTGCGGCGAGCGCGCCGCTGCACACCTTCCGGTTCGGACTGGCGCGGATCCTGGACGGGGTCGAGCAGCTGGTGAACGGCGGCTCCGGTACCTCGGGGGCCGAACTGCCGTCCTGAGCGTGTGAAGGCGCTTTCCTGGCCCTGAATGCCCACAAAGGACCCTATCCGGCAGCTGAGTGCCTCTTTGATGCTTGTACATCCGACTTTTGACAGGGGTCGCGAGTGATTAGGAGGGTTATTGAGGGGTAAGGCGAAGCTGCCAGGTTGCGAAAGCCACTTTGGCAACCTTCAAGGTTGCGAAAGTGGCTTTCGCAACGTCGGGGGCAGGGGGTGCGGTAGCGAAGAAGGGGGCCTTCGCTACGCCGGTGCCTTCGCGGAACCCATGGTCGAGATGCGTCGCGAAGGCCACTTTCGCGACACCTGAGTGCCCCACGGCCGCGAGCGAAACCCCGCGACCCGACACCTTTGCCTTACCCCTCAGCGGTTATGCGACTTTGCCCGGACCCTGACGCCTTAGGTGCAGGAAGGGGGCCTTCATGTACTTCAAACCTGGCATCACGCAAGAAGCGCCGCAGGTCCTTGGCTGGCGACCCCGCACTCAGCGCGTGAAGGTCACTTGCCGCGTCGTCGCAGCGAGCGGTACAGCAGCCACAGCCCCAGCGCGACCGGGGTCAAGACCGCTGTGAACAGGATTCCCGCGAACATCCCGTAGCCGTGCGGATCGGAGGACAAACCGGTCGCGCTGAGCACCACACGGCCGACGAGCAGCACGATCACCGCGGCGACGCAGGCGAACGCGCCGAGCACCAAGCGCCGGAGCACCAAGCGCCGGAGCACCGTCCGCGATGTACTTTCCTGCGTGCCCATCTTCGGCTCCGTTGGTCGCGACGTCACTTCGGGTCCGGGGTGCAGACGGTCAGGAACGACTTTCCGTTCTCGCGTTGGACGTCCGACGCGTCCATCCAGCCGCTCCGGCCGAACAGGAAGCTCCCGGACGGATGCTGGGCCGACTCGCGCAGCACCTGGGCGATGTCGGCCTTGGCGCCGTTCGCTTTCGGGCCGTCGACAGCGACGCTGACCGAGCCCGCCTTGGTCCAGTCGTACCCCGCGGGCAGCGGCGTCCGCACCTGGAGCGGGCCACCGGTGTCCTGGGGGGATTCCCCGCCGGTTTTCAGCAGGTCCAGGTGCTCGACCCGTACTCCCGGCCGCGGCGCGGCCCACACCTGTTCCGTGCTCGCCTGGGTGCCGGAGTCGAACGTCAGCCTCAGGCCGGTGACACCCTCGCACGGCGTGCCAGTCCACAGTTTCAGGACGCCGCTCTCCACGCGGAACCCGGCCTCCGGCGGCAGCGACGGCGCGAACTGTGCCTTGGTGTCGCACGCCGCGGTCACCGCCAGCACGAGCAGGGCGGCGCAGGCGACGCGCGAACCCTTAGTGATATCCGCCATCGGAGAGTCCCGCGTCTTCCTCGGTTTCGTTGCCGCCGGTGACCTGCTCCCAGGCGTAGGAGGCGAGGAAGCCGGCATAGCCTTCGCGCGCCCATTGCTGGGAGTGGCGCTCCTCGTGGTGCAGCAATCGGTCCAAGTCGAGCGAACCCTGGGACGCGCCGTTGTCGCCCTCGTACCAGGCGTGGCCCGACTTCGCGACCTCTCGGAGTTGCTGTGCCGGATCCTTCGGGTCGTCGATGTTCAGCATGAACGTGTCGCCCCAGGCGGTTCCGCCTTGCTGACTGAACTGGTCCTGGATGAGGTTCCCGCCGAGGCCCATCATCATGCCGTTCGGGGTGGTCGCCAGCCGTCCGCCGTTGCCGTGCACGAAGCCCACGTCGTCGTCGTAGCTCCAGGAGTTCTCCCGTTGCCGGTCGGTGATCCGCCGCAGTTCCTCGGATCCGTACGGGGTCGGCGCGAAGTCGGTCTTCTCGCCTTCGGTGCCGTAGTCGGTGCCCGCGTTCATGATGTAGGTCATCCGCACCGCCTTGGCGGCGTCGTCCCCGGAGATGTCGGTCGGCATCAGGAAGTACGACTTGAAGGTCCCGTCGCCGTCCTCGTCCTCGCGGATCTCTTCCATGCCGTCGAGGACCTGGAAATCCTCGGGCGTGATGTCGTGTTCGTCGGCGATCTTCTTGATGGTGTCGATCGAGACACCCCGGCGTACGGCGTTCTCGAGCCACTGCCGGTAGTGGCCGGACGCGGGCGGCCCGCTCAGCAGACCTGCTTCGCGCAGGGACTGCTCCATCTCGACCACTTTGGCGTCGATCTCCCCGCCCTTTTTGGCCCCGGCCAGGGTGGTCGCTCCGTGATCGCTGATCTCGCCGTCCTGCGCGAGTCGCATCACTCTGGCGAGGGCTGCGTCGATGTTGTTCGCCGCCGTGAGGATCGCCTTGGTTTCCTGCTCCAGCTGCTTCCTGATGGTCTCGCGGTGCCGTCGGGCCTCGGCGTACTCTTCGGCCTCGAACCGGGACTTCGGCGGCGGGTCGGCGGGCTTGTCGTCCACGATCGCGCCGTCGGCGGCGATGCGGAACTGGTAGGTGCCGGCGAGGGAGTCGTTGTTTGCGACCCTGGTCTTGAGCGCGGACACCTCGTCCGACGCGTTCTGCAGGGCATTTTCGACGGCGGACAGTCCCGCGATCAGGATCTCGGCCTTGTTCCGCGTATCGCCCAGCGAACCGCGTGCGCGCTCGCCGGCGGGGCCGTGCCAATCGGGCAGTTTCCTGGCGTCGTCGAGTTCGTCCTGCAGCCCGATGAGTTTGTCCCGCCGCCCACTCAGGTTGGTGGCTGTCGCCTCGAGCGCATCTGCGTCCCATTTGCGGACGTCGTCGTAGCCGACCGTCATCTCCCGAAAGCCTCCTCCGCCGACTTCTCGTTCTCGGAGTACGTGTTCGCGGCCGTCGTGATCGATTCGCTCCAGCGGTCGATCTCGCCGGCCCATCCCTTCGCGCGCTCGGTGAACGTCGACGCCAGCGTTGGCGCGTTCTTCGCGGCCTCGCCACCTGGCAATGCCGTCGCGATCGCGTCCAGGCCGCTGCCCGGTTCCACGGCCCTGGCCTGGTCCGCGGCGGATCCCGCCGCCTTGGCCGCAGTCCGCAGCTGACCGATCTCGACCTCGTATCCGCTCACAGCCCGTGGCCCCCAACCCTGGATAGGTCAGCGGGACTCTACTTGAGCTCGGACGCCTCCACAGGCGATTCGAGTGAAGGGGTGGCCGCTTCTTCGACGACCGGTGGCCGGGCGAGTTCGGCCAGCTGACGGACGACGTCGTCGTATCGCGTCTGATCCGCGGCGGCACGGGCCTGTGCGCGATCGAGTTCCTCGGCGAGGGCCGTCGCCCGGGCTTCGGCGAGGCTGCGGGTCGTGTGTTCCTGGGCGAGCTCGGCGCGGGTGCGGTCCAGATCTCCACGCAGAGCGGCGGATTCCTCGCGTGCGGCGGCACAGTCCTTTTCGGACACCGTTGCCCTGGCCTTCGCCTCGTCGAGCCGGTCCAGCAAGGATTCGAGTTCGGCCACCGCCCGCGCCAGCGCCGTGTCCCGCTCGCCGAGCTCGGCTGTCAGCCGGGTTTTCTCCGCCCGGACGGCCGCGAAGTCCTCGCGCAGCGTCCGGAGATCGGAGACCAGCGCGTCGCGGGCGCGTTCGGCCGCCACGGTCGCGGCTTCCGCGGCGCCCCGGGCGCGTTCGTGAGCGGCGACCTCGGTCCATGAACGCTGGCGGGTATCCTCCGCGTCCTTCATGGCCTGTTCGGCGGCGCGTTCCGCTTTGGCCTTGGCCATCTTGTCGTCCCGGGACGCGGCCAGCGCGGTCGCGCGCGCCGTGTCGGCCTTCGCCGCCGTCTGCTGCGCGTCTTCGGCCTCGCGGCGGGCCGTGGCCGCGTCGGTTTCGGCTTCGGTGACCCGCCCCAGGGCCGCCTCGGCGGCGTTGTCGAACCGCGAGCGCATCGCGTCCAGCAGTTCCACGAGTGACGCCGCGGCAGGGGTGAACTCGTCGGCGATCCGGCGGACCTCGAGCAGCGGGTCGGCCACGCTCGCCACCGCGGCCGCCCGCCGGGCGCGCGACGCGGCGTCGGCGTGCGTCTTACTGCAGTAGGCGGAGGGCCTGCCACCCTTGCGTTTCCCTTCGGCGTCCACCGCGGGCGGGGGCAGAGGGTTCTCGCAGCCTTCCAGCGCGCACAGCCGGACCTCGTCGGCGTCCGTATCGATCACCGCAGCAGGGTAGCGCTGCCCCGCCGGGCGGGAAGCGAGGCAACGCCGGGAAAACAGTTGATCCCGCCGATTAGGGTCGACCGCATGCGTGCCCTGTTCACCTTCGTCGGCGGCAACGGCCACTTCCGGCCGCTCCTGCCGATCGCCCGCGCGCTCGCCGACGCGGGCCACACGATCGCGTTCACCGGCGAGCCTTTGATGGTCCCGATCGTCGAGGCGGCCGGTTTCACCGCGTTCCCGTCGGGCCCGAACTTCGGCAGCGACGGCTCCCGCCGCCCGTTGCTCCCCGTCGACAGGGACCGTGAGGACGCCGACCTGCGCGACGGTTTCGTCCGCCGCGCCGCACCCCTTCGGGCCGCCGACGTCCTGACGCTCTGCGCGGACTGGGCACCGGATCTGCTCGTCTGCGACGAAGCCGATCACGGTGCGATGATCGCCGCCGAGAAGCTCGGTCTCCCCCACGCGACCGTCCTGGTCATGGCGGCGGGCGCCCTCATCCGCCCCGACCTTGTCGACGACGCGCTCAACGAGGTCCGGGCCGCCCACGGGCTTTCCCCGCAGCGGAACCTCGAAATGGCCTACCGCCATCTCGTGCTCTCGCCGGTCCCCGCGAGTTTCCGCGATCCCCGGTTCCCGCTCCCACCGACCGCACAGCCCTTCCACAGTCCCGTTCCCGGTCGTGGTCCGGCGCCGGACTGGCACGTCGAGGGCCGCCCGGCGCTCTACTTCACCCTCGGCACGATCTTCAACACCGAATCCGGCGACCTGTTCGCCCGGGCGCTGGCCGGGCTGCGGGAGGTCGAGGCGACGTGTGTGGTGACCGTCGGGAACCTCATCGATCCCGCCGAATTCGGCCGCCAGCCGGAGCACATCCATCTCGCGAAGTACCTGCCGCAGGACGACATCCTCCCGTACTGCGACGCGGCGCTCACCCACGGCGGCTCGGGCAGCCTGCTGGGCGCGATCGCCCACGGGCTCCCGATGGTGGTGCTGCCGATGGGCGCCGACCAGCCCCACAACGCCGACCGTGTCACCGAACTCGGGCTCGGCACGGTCCTCGACGTCATCGCCGCGACGCCGGAGGACATCCGCGACGCCGTGACCACGGTGCTGAGGGAACCGTCCTATCGGGTCACGGCCACGCGGTTGCGGGACGAGGTCACCGCGTACCCGCCGCCGGAGAAGGCCGTTCCGCTGTTGGAAGGGCTGCTCCGGTGACCACCGACCTCGACGCCGCGATCACCCGGGCGTTCCGTGAAGAGTCGGGGCAGGTGATCGCCACCCTGATCCGGGTCACCGGCGACTGGGATCTGGCCGAGGAATGTGCCCAGGAGGCGTTCGCGCTCGCGTTGCGCACCTGGCCCCGCGACGGTGTCCCGGCGAAACCCGGCGCCTGGCTGACCACGGCGGCACGTCACCGGGCCACCGACCGGATCCGGCGAGAGGCGGTCGGCGCGGAGAAACTGCGGGAAGCCGCCGAACTGAACGCGTCTTCGGAGCTGGAACGGGACGAGAGCGGTGTCCACGACGACAGGCTCCGGCTGATCTTCACCTGCTGCCACCCCGCGTTGCCGATGGAGGGCCAGGTCGCGCTCGCGTTGCGGACCCTGGCCGGGCTCACCACCGCCGAGATCGCCCGCGCCTTCCTGGTCTCCGAGGCGACGATGTCGCAGCGCCTGGTCCGGGTGAAACGGAAGATCCGCACCGCGGGCATCCCGTACCGGGTCCCGCCCGCGGAGCTGCTGCCCGAACGCACGGCCGCGGTGCTGGGGATGCTGTACCTGCTGTTCAACGAGGGCTACTCGGCCAGCGCCGGCACCGATCTGCTGCGGCCCGACCTGTCCGCGGAGGCGATCCGGCTCGCTCGGCTCCTCGCCGGTCTGATGCCCGACGAGCCGGAGGTCCTCGGCCTGGTGGCCTTGCTGCTCCTGCACGATGCCCGCCGGGCCACGCGGGTCGACGATGACGGCACCCTCGTCTCGCTCGAAGACCAGGACCGCGGCCGCTGGAACTCCACCGAGATCGCCGAGGGCACCGAACTGCTGGAAACCGCGCTCCGCCGCGGCGTCCCGGGGCAATATCAGATCCAGGCCGCCATCGCCGCCTGTCACGCGACGGCGGCCCGCGCCTCCGACACCGACTGGGCGCAGATCGCGGGCCTCTACCGGGAACTGGCGCGTTTCGTGCCCTCGCCGGTCGTCGAGCTGAACCGGGCGGTGGCCGTCGCGATGGCCGAAGGGCCGGAGGCCGGACTCGAACTGGTCGAGAAGCTCACCGGCAGTCTCCCTGGCTACCACCTGCTTCCCGCGACCCGCGCGGATCTGCTCCGGCGTCTGGACCGGTTCGGGGAAGCCGCCGTCGCCTACCGCGAGGCACTCGCGCTCGCCGTCACCGACGCCGAGCGCGCCTATCTCTCGGGAAAACTCGCCGAAATCTCCTGACTCCGGGGTGTCTGTCCCCGGCGACGCCGTTCGTCGGTGGAGCGACAAGTCCCGAAAGAGGAAGGGGCCACCTCATGGCCGTTCTCGACGTCCCCGGCGCCCGGCTCCATCACACAGTCACCGGCAGCGGCCCCACGCTGCTGTGCATTCCGGGTGGCGCAGCGGATTCCGCCATGTTCACGCCGATCGCCGGCCTGCTCGCGGAGCACTACACGGTGATCACCTACGACCCGCGGGGGATCTCCCACAGCACCCTCGACGATCCCGACGAGCAGCAACGCATCGAGGTCCACGCCGACGACGTGCTGCGCCTGCTCGACAGCGTGAGCGAGGAACCCGCGATGATCTTCGCGTCCAGCGGCGGTTGCATGCAGGCGTTCGAGCTCGTCACCCACCATCCCGGGCGGGTGCGGACGCTCGTGGCGCACGAACCACCGCTGACGAGCCTGCTGGCCGAGCAGCCCGACATCGATCCCGACGAGCTGCTGCACATCCACCGCGAGCACGGCATCGAAGCGGCGATGGGGAAGTTCATGGCCGATGCCGGTTTCGAGGCGGGCGGGGAGGCCCTCCCGCCGGAGATGCGGAAGAACATGGAGTTCTTCGTCGTGCACCTGATGAAGATGATCGGGGACTTCACCCCGGACTACGCGGCGCTGAAGGCGTCGGGGACCCGGATCGTCGTCGGTGTCGGCAAGGAATCGGCCGGGCAGCCCGCGCACGAGGCCGCGGTGCTCGCCGCCGGCCGTCTCGGGGTGGAACCGGCCTACTTCCCCGGTGACCATGGTGGTTTCGCCGCCGAGGCCGCCGCGTTCGCTCCGCTGCTTCGGGAGATCCTCGGCGTCTGAGCGCCGGTCCCAAGTGCTATGAAAGGTCCTTTCCTGGCAAAATTTGCCAGGAAAGGACCTTTCATAGCGCGTGTGTGGCAGCGGATCAGGCGCGGACGTGCACGATAAGCCCGCCGACCAGAGCACCGAAGCCACCGATCGCGGCCAAGGTCCGGACCAGGTTCCATCGTTCCCAGACGCCCTCGAACTTGGCCCGCAACGCCTCGAAGTCGGTGTTGTCGCCGTCGTAACCGGCTTCGAGCGCGTTGTTCAGCGGCACGTTGAGCGCCATGGTCACGATCAGCATCACCAGCAGCAGGACGAATCCCGCGATGATCCATGGCAGCGCGGACCGCAGTTCCGACCGGAAGTGCAGCGCCGCCGCCACCGCGGCGAGCAGTGGCGCACCGCCGAAACTCAGCGCGAACCAGCCGTTGAGGATCGCGACGTTGATCTCCCGCATCCCGGTCACGTACGTCCGGGCGTCGGCCCGCGCGAGCCCCGGCATGACCGAGCACGTGTAGGCGTAGAACAAGCCCGCGATCAACCCCGCCGTGATGACGGCCGCGATCAGGACGATCTCGCTCAGCGTCGCCATTCCTGTCGCCTCCCTTCCGATTCCCGCTCTTCTCATCGATTCCAGATCCCGGTGGCCGCGGCTTTCGCGGCGTAGTCGGAGAAGTCCCTCGCGGGCCTGCCCAGCACCTTCTCGACATCGCCGGTGAGTGACTCGTTGCGGCCGTCGAGGACTCGGGTGAACAGGTCGGTCAGGCCTTCGATCTCCTCCCCCGGCACGCCCTGCTCGGCCGCTCCCGCGGCGAACTCCGCGGCGGAAACCGGAATGTACTGGACGTCTCGCCCCGAAGCCTTGCCGATTTCCGCCGCCGCGTCCGCGAAACCCAGCAACCGGGGCCCCGTCAGCTCGTACACCTGGCCGCCGTGTCCGTCGGTGGTCAGCGCCGCCACGACGACGTCGACGATGTCCTCGACGTCGATGAACGGTTCGGTCACCTGCCCCGCGGGGAGCACGATCTCGCCGGCGAGCACCGGTTCCAGCAGGAAGTGCTCGCTGAAGTTCTGCGCGAACCAGCTGGACCGCACGACCGTCCACTCGGCACCGGAGTCCCGCACACCCTGTTCGCTGACCACGGCTTCCTCTTCGCCGCGGCCGGACAGCAGGACCAGCCGCCGGACGCCGTGATCCACCGCCAGCTTCGAGAAGTCGCGGATCGCCTCGGCGGCACCGGGGAAGGCGAGGTCGGGGTAGTAGGTGAGGTAGGCCGCGCCGATTCCGGTGACCGCGGCGGTCCAGGTCGATCGGTCGTCCCAGTCGAAGGTCGGCCGCGAGGCCTTCCGGACCTCGATCCCCTGCTCGGTCAGCCGCTGCGCCACGCGGCTCCCGGTCTTGCCGGTAGCGCCGAGGACCAGGACCGTCTCGTTGTTCTTCGTCTCTGTCATGCACTTAGTCAAGCGGCTCAAGATGAGACGGAACATAGTTCAGAGGCTCTGTTCCATGTTTTATCGTCTACACTTCTCGGCATGGATCCCCTCGCTGGTCTACTCGACGGACCCCGTGCCCGCGGCGCTTTCCTGCTGAAGTCCGTCATGACCCCGCCGTGGTCGCTGCGCGTCGAGGACGAGGCACCGCTGACGGTGATGGCGCAGGTTCGCGGCGACTCCTGGGTCGTTCCCGATCACGGCGAAGCCGTCCGCCTCGGCACCGGCGACATCGCCATCGCCCGCGGTCCGGACCCGTATCTCGTCGCGGACGACCCGGCAACGCCGCCACAGGCGATGATCCTGCCGGGACAGGAATGCCTGGCCCCGGACGGACAGCACCTGACCGAGCTGTCCGATCTCGGCGTCCGCACCTGGGGCAGCGATCCGGACGGTCCTGTCGTGCTGCTCACCGGCACCTATCCACTGGAAGGCGAGATCAGCAAACGGCTCCTCAACGCGCTGCCGTCCTTGCTGGTCGTGCGGGACGAGGAATGGGAGAACCCGCTCGTGCCGCTGCTCGCCGGGGAGATCGTCAAGGACACGCCCGGTCAGGAAGCCGTCCTGGACCGGGTGCTCGATCTACTCCTGGTCGCCGCGCTGCGGACCTGGTTCGACCGGCCCGGCGCCGCTGCGCCCGCCTGGTATCGCGCGCACAGCGACCCCGTCGTCGGGCGTGCGCTGAAACTGCTGCAGCACAAGCCTTCCGAACCGTGGACCGTGGCGAGTCTCGCCGCCGACACCGGAGTTTCCCGGGCCGCGTTCGCCCGCCGGTTCACCGCCGCCGTGGGCGAACCGCCGATGACCTACCTCGCGAGCTGGCGGATCGCGCTCGCCGCGGACCTCCTGCGCCAGCACCCCGACGTCACGATCGGCGCGGTCGCCCGGCAGGTCGGCTACGGCAGTTCGTTCGCGCTCAGCACCGCGTTCAAACGCGAACACGGGGTCAGCCCGCAGGGTTACCGCACCGGGGCCGCGTAGCGCTCGACCAGTTCCGCGCCGATCCGCGCGAGTTCCTCCTGGACCGACGGCGGTCCCAGTACCTCGATCATCGAGCCCCAGCCCGCGAGCTGCTGGGCGATCATCCACGCCACCGGCGCCGACACCGTCACCCGCACGCGCCCGTCGTCGAGCGTCTCCTCGACGTGTGCCTGCCGTCCGAAGTGGTCCTGGAGGATCGGCAGATGCCGCTCGGCGATGAGCACGGTCGCGTCCAGTCCCGAACGCCGTTGCTCGACCCGGTCGACGATCTGCTCCCATGCCCGGGAAAGCTCGAAGTCGTCCGGACGCCCGGCGGGCAGGTCGCTGACCTCGGCGTCGGACATGCGGTCGACGCGAAAGGTGCGCTGGCCCTTGTCGGTACCCGCGATGAGGTACCAGATGTCGTCCTTGTCCACGAGCCCCCACGGATCGACGACCCGCTCGACCGGATCCGCGCCCTTTTTCGCGTAGCCGAACCGGACTTTGCGACGCCGGACGATCCCGGCCTGCAGCAGGGTGAGCAGTTCGGGTCGTTCCTTCTCGCGCTCGCCCCACCGGGACGGGTCGATGACGACGGCGTCCGCGGCGGCCTGCGCGTCGGCGCGGAACGTGTCGGGCAAGGCCCGGACCAGCTTCCGCAGCGCGGATTTGACCTCGGGCGAGATCGACGCGGCCGGACCAGCGAGCAGGAACAACGCCTGCGCCTCCGACGCGGACAGTCCACTGAGGTCGGTCCGCGCGCCGCCGATCAGCGACCAGCCACCGCCCCGGCCGGGTTGCGGATACACCGGCACGCCGGCCGCGGACAGCGCTTCGAGGTCACGCCGGGCGGTGGCGACCGAGATTTCGAGTTCGGCCGCCAGTTCGGAAGCCGTGACGCGGCCGCGGGCCTGCATCAGCAGGAGGGTGGCCACCAGGCGATCGGCACGCATGGGCTCAGTCTCGCAGGCAAACCGCTCACCTCGTGAACACTTTCGGCGCACCGCGGCTTGACCCTCACATCGATGTGAGGCCTTACGGTCGCCGCACCCGACTCAGAAGGAGAAGCACATGGCAGGCGCAGTCGTCGTCGGCGCGGGACCGGGCATCGGCCGCTCGGTCGCCCTCCGGTTCGCCAAGGAAGGGTTGCCGATCGCTCTGATCGCCCGCAGCGCGGCGACACTCGACCCCTTGGCCACCGAGATCGGGACCGCTCTGGCCCTCACCGCCGACGTCACCGACGCGAAGTCCCTCAAAACCGTCCTCGACACCGCCGCACGCGAGCACGGCGAGCCTGACGTCGTGGTCTACAACGCGGCGATCATCCAGGCCGACGCCCCCGGAGAGCTTTCCGTCGAACGGCATCTCGCGGCGTGGTCGGTCAACGTCGTCGGAGCGATCACCACCGCGACCCATGTCGCGCCGGGGATGGCCGAGCGTGGTTCGGGCACGATCATCCTGACCGGCGGGATGCCCGAAGCCGTGCCCGCGTACACGAGCCTCTCGCTCGGGAAAGCGGGCGTGAGAGCGTTGGTTTCCCTGCTGGACACGGAATTCGGTCCTTCGGGAGTGCACGTCGCCACGGTGACCGTCGCCGGACCCGTCGCGAAAGGGACCCCGTTCGACCCCGACGACATCGCCGAGCACTACTGGCGGTTGCACACCCAGCCACGAGACGCCTGGCAACAAGAAGTCGTCCACAAAGGATAGAAGGACTACCAGTGCGTGGGGTGGGAGAGAGACGCCGGCAGCTTCGTCGTCGCGTCGCCCTTCGCCGCGTCCAGCTGCGACTGGATGAGGAAGAGGGTGTCGCGCAGATCGGCGCCGCGGATGTCGGCGTCGCGAAGGTCCGCCCCGGTGACGTCGGCCTGCCGGAGATCGGCTCCCCGCAGGTCCGCACCGATCAGGTACGCCCCGCGCAGCAGCGCGCCACGCAGGTTCGCGCCCTTGAGCTTCGCACCGATGAGATCGGCACCGCGCCGGTCCTTCTTCTTGCCCGGCACCTCGGCACGGGCCAGTTCGCTCGCGCGCACCAACAGTCCGTTCACCCCGCCCCTATGCGTCTGGACGTCCAGCGTCCGCAGCACCCCAGGCGTCTCCAGCGTCATCCGCTCCGTCCGGTCGATCATCTCGGCCAGGTCGTCACGGATCGGCGCGGACGTCGGCAGTGAAGCCGCCTCGGTGAGGTAGTAGAGCAGTTCCTGCAGATCCCGCACGACCGGGAAGACCGCGAACATCTTCCTCGCCGTCTTCGGCGCTTTTCGCCAGTCCTCGCCATCGAAGGTGACCTGGGAGACCTTCTGGCCCGCGCCGAAGCAGTCGTAGACCGTGCAGCCGGTGAAGCCCTTATCGCGGAGCTTGTCGTGGATGCCGCACCGGGAATCCTCGCGCAGGTTCGGGCACGCCTGTCCCGCCGGTTTGGTGATCGCGAAGTCGGCCGACGCCGCGAAGGCCGGGACGACACAGCACAGGCCGAAGCAGTTCTCGCAGTCGGCTCGCAGGCTGGAAAGGGCTGGCACGGTGGTTCGGGCTCCAGATGCTCGGCAGGGTGTTCCGTCCCAGGGTACGGAGGGGCCGAGACGCACTTTCCGTGCAGGGCACCCGCCGCCAATGGCCGCCAGACGAAGGTGGGGTGCTGCCCCGTTCAGTCGATATCGGGCAGGTCGAACGCTCAATAACCTCGATCTTCGTGGGCTTCGGCAGGTGCCGTCCCATGCGGTCGAGTTGGACCGTTTCCGCCGCTGTGGTCTTGACCGGCCGGTCCCCTGCGAACGACAGGACGAACACATGCGAGAGACGAGACAAGCCCGTTGGCTGTCCCGTGCCGGAATGGCGAGCGCTGTCGCAGTGGCGATCAGCGTGACCGCCGCGCCCGCGCAAGCCGCCGAAGGACAGATCCTCGCCGCCGGATCCGCCGAAGCGATCCCGAACAGCTACATCGTCACCCTCAAGGACACCGGCGTCGTGGGCGCACTGGCGAACCGCTTCGGCGCGAAGGTGGAGCAGGTCTACAGCAGCTCGCTCAACGGTTTCTCGGCGACGCTGTCGGAACGGCAGGCCAAGCGGCTCGCCGCCGACCCCTCGGTGGCGTCCGTCGAGCAGAACCAGGTCGTCCGCGCGGACGCGACCCAGACCAACCCGCCGTCCTGGGGCCTCGACCGCGTCGACCAGCGCAACCTCCCGCTCGACAAGAAATACAGCTACACCAGCACCGGCGCGGGGGTGAACGTCTACGTCCTCGACACCGGCGTGCGGATCAGCCACCAGACCTTCGGCGGCCGCGCCCGCAACGGGTACGACTTCGTCGACAACGACACCGTCGCGCAGGACGGCAACGGTCACGGCACCCACGTCGCCGGCACCATCGCCGGTTCGCAGTACGGCATCGCCAAGGCCGCCACGGTCTACGGCGTCCGCGTGCTCAACAACTCCGGCAGCGGCACCACCGCCGGCGTCATCGCGGGCATCGACTGGGTCACCAAGAACCACGTCAAACCGGCCGCGGCCAACATGAGCCTCGGTGGCGGCGCCTCCACCACCCTCGACGACGCCGTCCGCCGGTCGATCGCCGCGGGCGTCACCTACGGCGTTGCCGCCGGGAATTCCAACTCGGACGCCTCGGGCTTCTCCCCCGCCCGCGTGACCCAGGCGATCACCGTCGGCTCGGCCACCAACACCGACGCGCGCGCCAACTCCTCCAACTACGGCAGCCTGGTGGACATCTTCGCGCCGGGTACCGGAATCACGTCGTCGTGGCACACCAGCGACACCGCGACCAACACGATCAGCGGCACTTCGATGGCGACTCCGCACGTGGTCGGCGTCGCGGCCCGCTTCCTGCAGAACAACAAGACCGCCACCCCCGCGCAGGTGGCGACCGCGCTGATCAACGCGGCGACTCCCGGCAAGGTGACCAATCCGGGCTCCGGTTCCGCGAACCGGCTCCTGTACTGGGCGCCGACCGCCTGATCACCCTCCCCGCGCGTGCCAGGAAAGGACCGTTCCTTGCAAAATTTGCAAGGAACGGTCCTTTCCTAGCGTCGTCGGCGGCTACAGCACCTTGCGGATGCTGGGCACCACAGCCGCGAGTCCGGCGGCGTTCGGGTGCAGCGGGGCGAAGCTGTTGTTCACCACCGAAGGGATGAGCCCTTCGATCCATTTGACGCCGATCGGCCGGCACGCGTCGTGACCGATGCTCGGCGTCCGGATGTCGACGTATTTCGCGCCGTGCGCGGCGGACTGCTCGGCCATCCGCGCGTTGAGCCGGTCGATGTTGGCCTGGATGTAATCGGCGTCCTGCGGCAGGACCGGGACCAGCGGCCAGCAGCCGCCGGATTTGATCCCGGTCGGGTAGCCGACCATGACGATCTCGGCCCGCGGCGCGCGCTGGCGGATCTGTTCGATGACCGTTCCGTAGGTCGCGGCGAAGGCGTCGATCTTGGTCGCGTACTTGTCCACCCCGCCCGTGGTGTTGGCGGCCTTGCACGAGGCGCCCACGGGAAGCAGGTTCACACACGACGTCGCGAGCCCGACCAGCCCGATGTCGTTGCCGCCGATCCCGACGGTCACCAGGGTCGTGTCGGCCGAGAGCGCGTCGTACTGCGGCGGGTTGGTGCCGGAGATGATGCCCTTCTGCGGGTTGGTGAAATGGGACGTGGTCGCGGCGCCGCAGGTGACGTCACGGAGTTCGTCGACATCGATCTGCTTCGCCAACAGACCGGCGTAGTTGATCGCGGATCGGGCGCAGGTGAGCAGATCGGACTGCGGCAGGACCACGGAGCCCGCCGAGAACGAGTCGCCCATCGCGACGTACACCTGGCGTTCCGCCGCGGCGAGTGCCGGTGTCCCGATTCCGACGAGGGTCAGTGCGGTGCCCGCCACCGCGGCGATCCGGGCGAGTCTTCCCCAGCGCGTACGTGTCACTGCCGCCTCCTGCATGCGTCGTCGAATGCTGCGGGTCAGCGTCCGCTGAACAGGGGAAGACCACTAGAACGGAGGCGCGCGTTCTTGATCGGAGTTTTGTAGGTTCCCTCTATGACGAAGGCGCCGCCACAGCCATGGCGCAGGCTGGACGCCTCGGTGCTGACCCGGTTGGAGCCGGACACCGCCGCGATCGCGTCCGCCGCGATGGATCAGGTCCGCGCCGGGCTGCGGACCCCGCTGGACGACCGGACGGCGGCGAACCTCCAAGTCACCCTCGACGTCGCCCTGCACGCCTTCTTCAGCGAGATCGGCCATCCCGACACCACCACCGATCGCCAGGTCTACCGGGCGCAGGGCCGGGCCCAGCACACCGCCGGCCGCAGCCTCGAGGAGATGCTCGGCTTCTACCAGTCTGCGGCGCTGGGGGTCTGGCGGCAGCTCACCTCGGCGGCACCGGCCGTGGACCTGCCGACCCAGGCGATCGTCGAACTCGGCGAGGCGCTTTTCGCCTTCATCGCGGAACTCTCGGCCGCGGCCGCCGACGGGTACGCCGAAGCGCGGTCGCAGGCGGCGCGGGCCGGGCAGGCGCGTCGGGACCGCCTCCTCGGCCTCCTTCTCGCCGAACCGGCCGCCGCCAGGGACGTGCTCGACGACGCCGCGAGCCAGGCCGCGTGGATACTGCCCGGCCGTCTCGTCATCGCCGTCACCAGTGCCGATGCCGCCCCGCAGCTGCTGGACCGGATGCCGGGGCGGGTGCTGATCGGCCGTCACCACGACCTGACCGCCGTGGTCATGCCCGCCGACCGGCTCGAGTGGTACCTCGGCCGGTTGCGGGACCTGCTCGGCGACGACCAGGCCGGGGTGGGGCCGGTCGTGCCGCTTCACTTCGCCGCGCTCAGCGCCCGCCGGGCGAGCGCGTTGTGGCGGCTGACCCGCACCGGCGCCCTCGGCGGCGACCCCCTCGTCCACACCACCGATCACCGCATCGACCTGCTGCTCACCGCCGATCCCGAACTCGCCGCCGAGTTCTCGAAGGAGGTCCTCGCCCCGCTGGCCGGTCTGCCCGAACCGGCGAGGCGACGGCTCACCGCGACCCTCGCGGCGTGGCTCGCGCGGCCGGATCAGCCCCAGGCGATCGGTATCGAACTGCACGTCCACGTCCAGACCGTCCGGTATCGCATCCGGCAGTTGCGGACGCTGTTCGGCGGCACGATCGACGATCCGGCAGGCCGGTTCGCGCTGGCGATCGCACTGAGGATCGACCCATTGGTATCGAGGGAACCTACAAAGCGCTCAGAGCGGGACGTCCATCCGCTGCGTCCCGACGACCGATAGCAGCCGCAACGCGTTCTCCGACGGCGTGCCAGGGTCGGCGGTGTAGATCAGGACCTGCTGGTCGCGGTCGCTGATGTCGAGGACGTCGCAGTTGACGCTGACCGGGCCCACCACCGGATGCCGGAAGGTCTTGCACAGGGTCGGCGCGGCACAGACGTCGTGCGCGGCCCACAACCTGGCGAATTCCTCGCTGCCGTCGAGGAGTTCCCGGATCAGCCCGGTGACTTCGGGATCGTCGGGATAGCGGCCGGCGGTGGCCCGGAGATTCCGGACCGCGCTCGCCGAGAACTCGTCGGCGTCGGACACTCCGTACAGCCGGCGTCCCTCCGGGCGGGGCCCGAGGAATGCGCGGCGCAGAAGGTTGCGGTCACGCTGTGGCAGGGCGGAGAAGTCCTCCATCAGGGCCGCGGCGAGGTCGTTCCAAGCGAGCACGTCATAAGTCGCCGAGAGCACGATCGCCGCCGCCTGCGGAAGGCGGTGCAACAGCGCGAGAATGCTCGGCCGGACCTCCCGGGACGGGCCTGGTGGTGGCCCCGGCGGCGCGCCTGCCAGGTGATGCAGGTGATCGCGTTCCGCGTCCGACAGCCGTAGCGCCCTGGTCAGCCCGGCCAGCACCTCACGAGAAGGCCGGGGACCGCGGGCCTGCTCCAGCCGCGTGTAGTACTCGGTCGAGATGAACGCCAGCTGAGCCACCTCCTCGCGGCGCAGGCCCGGCGTGCGGCGGCGTGGCCCGGCGGGAAGGCCGACGTCAGCCGGAGCGATCCCCTCGCGCCTGCTGCGCAGGAAGTCCGCCAGTTGTCCTCTGTCCACCACTCCAGTGTGGACGATGCCGGTACGTCAGCCAGGTACCGCCGATGCCTGGATAGCCACCGAGAGGCGGTGAAGTCTCGGTGGCATGACCACGACAACAACTTTTTCGGGCCTGCTGGACGGCAAGGTCGCCTTCGTCACCGGCGCCGGCCGCGGTATCGGCGCCGCCGCCGCGCGGCTGTTCGCCAGGGAGGGCGCGCGTGTCGTGCTCGCCGCCCGCACCGAGTCCCAGCTCAAGGCCGTCGCCGAGGAGATCCGCGCGGAGGGCGGCGTCGCGGACCACGTGGTGTGCGACCTCGGCGACGCTTCGAGCGTCCGCGCGGCCGTCGACCGCGCGGTGGAACTGCACGGCAGGCTCGACGTCGCCTTCAACAACGGCGCGACGAACGTGCCGCCCGGCCCGATGGACCAGGTCACCGAAGCCGACTTCGACCGCATCTACGCGGTGAACCTCAAGGGCCCGTGGCTGGCGATGGTCGCCGAGATCGAGGCGATCCGGGCCACCGCGAAGACCGGGGCCATCGTCAACAACACCAGTGTCGGCAGCCTGATGGCCAACCCGGAACTCCCCGCGTACGGCGCGATGAAACGCGGCGTCAACAGCCTCACCGCTTCAGCGGCCGCCACCTACGGCCCGGAGGGGATCCGGATCAACGCCGTCGCACCCGGCACGACGATGACCGAGATGTTCACCGAGTGGGTCGAGAGTTCGCCGGGCATCCTCGACCGGCTCAACGCGAGCACTCCGCTGGGTCGGGTGGCCGAACCCGAGGAGGTCGCCCAGGCCGCGGCGTGGCTGCTGAGTGACCGCGCCTCCTATGTGACCGGCACGGTCCTGCGGGTGGACGGCGGCATGCTGTCCTGAGCGGGTGGCGGGGTGGGTGATGCGCGGGAACCGGTGTCCGCCTGGCGGCGTCTGAACGCGCACGACCCACCCTGAACAGGGGTTGCCCGAGGAGAAGCCGATGCCGTTCCTGGATCCCGAACCGCTCTACGCCAAGCTCACCTCGGGCGACGCGGCAGGCATCGCCGAGGTCGGCACCACCATCGCCGACGCGAAGCGGTCGTTGCAGACCGTCGCGGACGGGATCTCCGACGGCGCTCTGCGAGCGGCACGGTCCTGGCGCGGTACGGCGTCGGCGGAGTTCGTCGGCAAGGCGAAGGAGTCTTCGCGAGACCTCGCCGAGGTGTACGCCCAGCTCGCCACCGCGGAGGTGGCTGTCAAAGGCGCCGCGCAGGCGTACTCCGCGCTGCGAAGCTCGGCGGAGACGGCCATCGCGCCGTGGCGGAAGCTGGGCCTGAGCGATCTCCTCGAAGCACCGGAGATCGCGATGAAGACCGTCCACGCTCTGACCGCCGCGCAGCAGACCTACGAAGGCAAGCTGAACGCCCTGGCGGCCACGACCGGCGGCGGCTGGGACAGCGACGGTAATGCCGACATCAGCGGCGTCAACCCCGGCCAGCCGTGGACCTCCCAGGGATTGGCCTACGACGGCAAGAACCTGCTCGTCGGCTCATACCACGACGGCGACGGAGACGGGTCCGGCGACACCCCGCTCGGTCCGGGGCTGACACCGAGCAGGCTGACCTACGTCGACTACGAGACGGGCCAAGAAGCGGGGAACGTCTATCTCGACGGCAACGGCGAGGTAGGCGCGCCCACGCACACCGGCGGCGTCGCGACGGACGGCGAACACGTCTGGGTGTCGTCCAACGAACACGTGTACGTCTACGACAAGGCCGAACTCGACGCCGCACAGGACAGCGGCAAACCGGTCAACGCCATCGACGTGGTTCCGACGCCCGCACACAGCTATGTCACCTACGCCCAAGGCAAGCTCTTCGTGGGCGACTACAAGAACAACCAGCTCTACGAAATCCCCCTCGACCCGAACGGCTCAGGCTCACCCCAGCCGGACAAGGCCGGAGAGCCGATCGAGACACCGAACAACGTCCAGGGTGTCGTGGTGCGCGACGACGAGTTCATCTTCTCCTCCTCCGACGGGCACAGCGGCAAGTTCTACAAACAGGACCGGACGCCGGAGTGGTACGACTTCAACGATCGCGAAGAGATCGAACTGAAGGGCGGCGAGCCGGGCAACGAAGACGGCTACGACTCGCACGGTGTCGAGGAAGCCGTCGAGATCGACGGTGAGATCGTGCTGGCACACGAATCCGGCGCCTACGGCTACCAGAAGAACCCGGGCGAGAAGTGGGACGAGCCCGAGCTGACGAGGATCTCGCTGGACGAGCTGGGCCTCGACCCGGACGGCGCGCTCTCCCCCGGCGAGGCCGGGTACGAAACCGACCCCGACTCGCTGGTCGGCGCCGCCGGTGTCCTGGACGGGGCGACGTCCACGTTGAGCGGCGCGGCCGGCGCCGTGTCGCGGCTGCAACTGGTGTCGCGGCTGCTCGGCGAGGTTCCCGCCGCGGCCACCTTCAGCGACACGATGACCAAGCACTTCACCGCGGCCGGCGATCGGCTGACTGCGGGCGTGGAAACGGTCGGCGGGATCGCGGACAGCCTGGTCACCGGCGCCGACACGTACCGGCGCAGCGAAGACGGGATCACTGAGGGCCTGGACAAGCTCGGGAAAGCCCTTCCCTGACCCAGCCGAGCTCAGGGGCGCTTCGCGAGCGCGTAGGCGAGTGCCGGGACGAACTCGCCGGCGCGACTGGCGGGAGCCTCTCCGCATGGTCCATCGGAGAGGCCTGGAGTGGTGAGCCAGAGCAGTTGCAGCTTGTCGCGCTCGGGCCTCAGGACCTGGTTCTGTCCCCGGCGGTCGGTGCTCCGCCGCGGCTGCTGTCGGCCACCATGAAGTAGTCGTTCCTGCCTGTGGCGGCCAGCAGGTGGTGGCGGATGGCGCTCGCGTTCACGGTCGCTGTGGTCTCGTCGTAGCCACGAACGTTGACCGCGAATCCGTCCACGTCTCGCCCCGCCGAGGCGACCTTCTCCGCGGCAGCCGCCGGTGAGGGCGAGTCGGAGACATCGAGAAGGACGATGGTCCGAGCGAGCGCGCCGAGGATCTTCGCGGCCGCGGTCGAACACCCCTCGCCCACTCGGATCACCACCAAGGCACGCGCCTCCCCGATGCCGGCCGCGATCCCGTCGAGCCATGCGCGGTGGTCTGTCTCGCACGCTTCCGCCTGCTTCGGGGCCACCAGGAGGATCGGCATCGTGTCGGTGCCGGCGGCCCGGCCGACGATCTGTTTCACCTGGTCTGGTGCGCGAACGACCTGAGCGGCCGGCTGTGAGGCGATCTGCTCGCGAATGACGTCGGCTTCGGGACCGGGCGGCGCCGAGCGCGCCCAGACAGCGGCCGGGTTGTCCTCGTCGACGTAGAAGTCGCTCGCGGAGCCGAGCAAGGGAAACGGCGCCGCGACGACGGGCGGGTCGATCGCGTACCCCTCCGGCCCGCACGCCGAGACAAGGGCGAGCAGCACGACGAGAGCCAACTGACGCCTGCGGCACCCCGCCGACGTTGTCCCTCCTCCTCTGTGACGTCTCACTGCAATGAGAAATCCCGTCTCGTTTACTGTGAAACCGATTTTGGCGGTTGGCCTGCCGGCGTAGACGTCATATTCCCCAACCGCGATCGTTGTCGAGAGCGTCCTGGTAGCGGCCGAGCTTGGCGCAGATGTTGCCTTCGGTCACAGCTTCGGCGCGTGAGCTGTTCGACGTCGCCGGATACGGACGTCGTCGCGGCGGCGCCACCTTGCAATACTCGCCCGGCCCTGCGCGCTGGCCGGATAGCCCATTGCTGAGGCCTTGGTACACCAGTACTCACCGTTCCACCACGCTCGCCGCCGGGGACTGTTGCCAGAAGTTGCAGTTCTGGTTGATCGTTGCGGCCACGGCCTCGCGCGGCTCATAGCGGCACCACGGTCAAAGACGATTGATCTTGGCGCGGACGGTGTCCACGTCTGGATGGGCGAGCTGGTCCAGAATCGTCGCCGCCCGTTTCCAGGCTGCCAGGGCCTGGCCGGATCGGTCATCTGCTTGGAGCGCGTCTCCGAGCTTATGAAGAGTATCGGCCTCGTGGTAGTTGTCGCCGAGTTCGCGGAACAACGCGAGGGCGTCGCGGAGGCAGCCGACGGCGTCGGCGTGCTCGCCCTGCTGGTGATGGACGTATCCAAGGCAGCGCAGTGTGTGCGCGGCGCCGTCCTGGTTGCCGAGCGTGTGGAGCAGTTCCAGTGCTTCGCGGCAGTGGGTGAGCGACTGGGGGTACCGGCCAAGAAGGGCCTCGCACCCACCCAGCGCGCTGAGGCTGAACGCCTCCCAGACGGGGTTGCCGCTCGCCCGGTAGAGCTCCAGTGCGACGCTGCAGTGGTCGACGGCTTCGGCGGGACGCTCCCGCTGCATGCACACCTGGGTGAGTGAGAAGCGGATGGCCGCCTGGCCGCCGAGGTCGCCGAGGTCGGCATAGCGACGCAGGGCCGTGTGCAGGTGCTCGAAGGCCTCCTCGTACTGGTGCAGGATGGCCTGTCCGCGTCCGAGCAGGTGGTGGCTGATGGCCTGGGCGTTGGGGTCGTCCAGCCGGTCGGCAGCCGTGAGGGCGGTCTGTTGCGTGGTGACTCGCAGTGTCCACAATCCCTGCCGATTCAGGAAGGTGCTCAGCGTCCACGGCAATTGCCAAGCGTGCGTGTCGAAGCCGTTGCGGACCGCCAGTTCGATCGCGGCGAGCACGTTGGCCTGCTCGGCGGTCAACCACTGCATCGCTTGCCGGTAGTCGGCGATCCGGCGGATCGCGACGTGGCGCTGAGGAGCGGGGAGCACGATCGGGTCCCAATGTGGCGCCAGGTATCGCTCCGCCGCGAAGCCGGCGTGCAGGTAGTGGTCCAGGGTCCGGTGGATGGCCGCATGCCGCGTCCCGCTGTCCTCGTCGGCGACCAGTTCGCCCGCGTAGGCGCGAAGCAGGTCGTGGGACCGGTACCTGCCGGGCAGATGTTCCTCCAGCAGATGCGTCTGTGCCAGCTCCGCAAGCAGGGAACGGGTCTCGATCAGACCGAACCCTGCCAGCGAGGCCGCCGGGTACAGGGCGATGTCAGGTCCAGGATGGAGCCCGAGCAGTCGGAACAGACGGGCGGCCCGGCGGCTGAGTGCCTGGTAGGACCAGGAGAGCACCGCCCGCACGTCGCCGGCCGGCTCGTCCGTGGCGAGGATGTCGAGCCGGTCGTGCTCGTCGCGTAACTCCTCGGCGAGGGCGTGCAGGGAGAACCCTGGATTGGTCATCGCGCGGGCGGTGGCGATCCCCAGCGCGAGCGGTAGCCGCGCGCAGTGCTCGATCAGTTCCGCCGCGGCCGCCGGTTCGGCGGCGACCCTGTCCTGGCCGAGCCTGCGGGTCAGCAGGGCGGTGGCCTCGACCTCGCTCAACGTCTCGAGGGAGACCGGAGTGGCGTTGTGCCGTGCCACCAATCCGGATAGACGACTACGGCTGGTGACCAGCACGAGGCAGCTGGGACTGCCCGGCAGCAGCGGCAGGACCTGCTCGGTGTCGCGCGCGTTGTCGAGCACGAGGAGCAGCCGGCGGTTGGCCAACAGGCTGCGATAGAGGGCCGCTTGGGCGGCATGGTCGGCCGGGACCCGTTCTGGCGGCACCTCCAAGGAAGCCAGCAAGGACCGGATGACATCCGCGGGTGCCAGCGGGTTGCCTGCCGGGTCGAAGCCGCGCAGATCCGCGTAGAGCTGCCCGCCGGGGAACCGATCGAGGTTGTCGTGCGCCCATCGCAGGGCGAGCCAGGTCTTGCCGATCCCGCCCGTGCCGCTGATCGCTGTGATCACCGCGCTGCCGGGATCGGCATCCAGTGCCTTGTCCAGGACAGCGATCTCGTCGGCGCGGCCGACGAAATGCGCTGGTGGCGCCGGAAGCTGGCGCGGCGTTGGCGATGAGACCACGTTGATCGCGCCACGGCCGGCTGCCGGGAGGGACAGGGACGGCGCGGCGGAGAGGATCCGTTGGTGCAGGCTCCGCAGCTCAGCGCCGGGGTCGGCACCCAGCTCATCGGCCAGCCGCGCACGGACGCGCCGGAAATGCTCGAGTGCGTCAGCCTGCTTGCCGCCGCGGTACAACGCCAGCATGAGCTGGCCTGCCAGGTACTCGTCGAGCGGGTGCTCCGCGGCCTCGTCACGCAGGTCGGCCAGCAGTTCGACATGGCGGCCGAGGTCCAGCGCGAGGTCGTTGCGGCGCAGCTGTGCGGTGACCTTCTCCGCCTGTAGCCGGTCACGGATCGAGCTGAACCAAGGCGTGTCCAGGCCTGCGAACGGCTCACCCCGCCACAGTCGCATCGCCTGCTCGATCAGCGACAACGCGGTCTCGTCATCGGTGGCCGCGTCTGCCTCACCGACGAGCCGGCGGAATCTGTGCATATCGACCGCGTCCCTGTCCAACGCAAGAAGATAGCCGCCGGTCTGCCGGGTGATCGCCGCGGACGCGGCGATCACCCGGCGCAACCGGGACAGATAGCTGTAAAGCGCGTGACGTGCACGTGCGGGAGCCTGGGCGCCCCACACCCGGTCCACGAGCGAGTCCGTCGTCACGGCGGTGTTGGCGTCAGCCAGCAGAGCCGCCAGCACGCCACGCTGGCGATGGTGACCCAAATCGACCGGCCGGTCGGCGCGCAGGGCCTCGACACGGCCAAGCACCTGGAATGTAAGCCCCACCAACCCCCTCCCCGGCGTGCCTGCGATTCGCCTGTATAGCGGATGCGTCCGGTGAGATGCAAGACCGGCACAGGGTTCCTACAGGGTCGGATGCGCACCATGGTGCCGCACACTGCCGTGGCGCGTGAACAGCCTGGCGTGCTCGGTCAGTGCTACGACAAGGAATGGGGAGGATCCGTGTCATTTACCGTAGACCCAGATGTTCTGGACAAGTACGCCGAGTTCCTGGAGGACGTCTCGGGCGGCGCGGTCGAAGTTGAGCAGCTCGTCACCAAGGAAACCAAGATGAGCGCTCACGACGAAGGGCTTATCAACGCCCTTTGCTTGGGTCACGAAACCATTGTCGAATCAATGGCGGAACGCACCCGGCAGATGGACCGGATCGCCCGGGGTTCCTGCAGCGAGATGCATCGTGTCGCCGAATACTACCGAGAGGAAGAAAAGTCGAACGCGGCCAAGCTCGCCAAGATCGACGAGGGCTATCCGGAGTCTGACTTCTACCTGGGGAAGTACGAGGGTCGAGGTGGAGACGAGCGGTCACATGCGCCGTCGAGCACCAAATGGACCAAGTTCGAGGACATCAAGAGTGAACTGAAGCTCGACCCCATCCCCTCCAAAGAGGAGATGATCGGTAGCAAAGTCGAGTTCTGGGCACGCAACAGCCTCAACGGGACAAGTGTCGTCGGGGCCGCTCGGTTGGTTTTGGAAAACCTCATTGGCTTCGACTTCATTCAGTCGATCCGCGAATGGTGGATCGGCGAATGGGAGGCGTGGGCAAAGTGCGCGACCGTATGGAAGTCATGCGCCAAGGGTGTGGAGTTGATCGCGGAGAACGTTCACGATGCCACCGATAGCCTCCATGGCAGCTGGGAGGGGATGGCCGCGGACGCAGCTCATGTCTACTTCGAGAAGTTTCGCGACGCGATCTACACCGAAGCCGACGCCTTCAGCGCTCTCCAGCAAGGCTACGAACTCGTCATGGAGTTCATCTTTGAGATACATCTCCTTTTTGACGATGTCGTGAACACTGTCTTGGATATTGTGTTCACAATATTGACTGCGGGCAGCGCCAAGGGGCTGACTATGGCCACTGTGATCAAGGAAGCGTTCCAAGGTGGATGGGTTGAAAAAATAATCAACTGTGTCAGCTATGCCGGAGCGCTGGCGTCCATAGTTTCCGACTTTGTCAAGATTTTTGAGACGCTGAGCGAAGCCGCCGACCTCGAAGAGGTTCCTGCGTGCGATTTCGGCAAGCTCAAGGACCATCACTACCAGCACCCCGGTGACGGCGAAGAATTCTGATCAGTCGCAACCCTGGAAGGAACGCTCATGGACCGCTCGATTCTTGACCGACTCCCCCGTTCGCCGATTGACCATGACGAGATCCGACGCTTCCAAGAAGAGACCCTTCGGGAAGTTGCCAAGGGAGGTGGCGACCGCGTGTTCGCCGAGATGGCACGCGAGGTGCAGGCAGGCCACATGACTCTTCGCGAGGCTGCGGACAGCCTCGCCTACCGCGACGCGTTCGCTCGCGCCGCCGACGAATTCGCCGAGGCGTTGGAACCGCTGAGCCCGGAGGAGATCCAGCAGTTGGCCCAGGACAGAGCCGCACCGCCGGCCGTCGACAATATCGCCGAGGCGACGCCGGACACGTCGACCGCGAATGCCGCTGCGCCGCCCTCGCCGCCCGCTACGCAAGAGGACGGCGACGACGACTACTCCCATCGAACGATCATGTCGGTCCGGCGCTGACCGAACGCAGTACATGCGCGGGTGTGGATCAGAGTGAATCGCGCCCGCCGCCCGACTTCTCCATGGAGCTGTTCACGGCATTCCAGAAGGCGATGTCGTTCGCGACCTTCAATGCCAACATTGTGCCGTGCCCGACCAGCGCGCCATGGCCGCCGACCTGTTCACCGCCGCGGCTCGCGGTGAGGCGGAAGAGATCGTGCACGAGGTACCTCTGTTGTGGCGAGAAGTACTGGATCACAGGAAGCTGGAAGTAGGCGAGGTGCTCGGCAAAATCGCGCTCACGCCCTCGGGAAGCTAGATCATGCGGCCACGCGGGTGGCTCAAACCTCGGTCACCGTTCACGCGCAATGTGTCATTGCCTCGCACGAGCGTCCACTCATGCCGCCGAGCGGTCGTTCAGGAACGCGGCGGCGGCCCAACGAACCGCGTAATAACCCGTTCCACGTCTGCGCTGGTGTCGGTGGTCCCACGACTGACGACGTGGTGGTCCCTCGGTCTTGGCAGCCGACAGATCGAAGCCTCTCCAGTCGACGGGCGGGCAGCTCTCCACGGGCTACGGCCACGTCTGTCTAGAGCCACGCTGCGTAACCGGGCGCGGCCGGATAACTCCCCGCCAACTGGCCGCCAGTGGGGAGTTGGAACTGGCCACCGACACCCCGGCAACCGGATCCGCTGAAGTCCCGATCGACGTCGACCCAGCACATTCTCCCCTCACGTGCACATCGATCTAGGGAG
Organism: Amycolatopsis sp. WAC 01375; assembly: GCF_003947325.1. Lineage (NCBI taxonomy): Bacteria > Bacillati > Actinomycetota > Actinomycetes > Pseudonocardiales > Pseudonocardiaceae > Amycolatopsis > Amycolatopsis sp. WAC 01375. Next base: position 131,574 of record NZ_QHHW01000044.1, on the reverse strand, counting down.
AGGAGGTCGACCGATCTTCATCTCGACCGGCGCGACATCGGCCACCTAGCGCGTCTCCACTTACGTCCGGCCAACAGATCTTCGCCCGAACAGGGACACGCGCGGGCGGCCTACGGCAGGTCAGGCGTCGCTGACGCTGGTGTCTCCACCAGGTCGTCGCCAAGGAGAAATTGCCATCCTCATCTTTCACTCGTGTTCACGTGTTCGCTAGTCCGTTTTGCCGGTTTACGCGATACGCGTATCTAGTTTCGCGCGTGCTATGCGCGAAACTGAGCTCACGTGGAGGCACGGTGATAATGCCCCTTATGACTGAGTACCGGGGAAATGGGATCGAATGACGGCGAGAACGGCCCGCCCGGAGGCGACGGAGACCGAACGGAAGACACCAGGAGGGACGAGTTAGGCGCTCAGCGGACAACTGAGAGCGTTTTGCCTGGTCAGCGCCACGTTTTCGGCAGCGCGAAAAGGCCTGGAGCCGTGCTCCCCCGGCCCATACGTTCGGGCGTGCGGATAACCGACCGTTTCGAGGGGACATCATGAGGAACTTGCTTCGGAAAACTTTGCTCGTACTGCCGGGCGTCGCCGCGGCGACACTGCTCGGCGCCGGCGGCGTGGCGGGGGCCGCGCCTGCGGGCGCGCAGACCGACTGCCTCGCCGCGGCGCTGGAGGCTGTGGAGCAGGGCGTGACGGTGTTGTGCGAGCAGGGTCGGCGCATCGCCTGACCAGGTGATGCGCCGACCCGTTGCCGATGGCGCGGCTACGCGGTCATCGGGGCGGTCGTCGGAACGGACTCCGACGCGGGGCGCGGGGCCGGGATCACGCTGTTCGCGCTGCTGGTGTGGTGCTTGCCCGCAGCCCGCAGCAGGCTGTCGTGGATGCCGTCGGCGTAGAGCAGCCCGCCCAGGTCGCGGCGGGTCTTGGCGGTCCGGCAGTCGGCGCGGAACCCGGCCGCGCCTAGTAGCGTTCGGCGGCGGAGTTCGCGGTGTCGACGCCGTGCGCTTTCATCGCCGCGCCCCACAGTTCGGCGTCGTCGTGCCCGGTGTCGGCCAGGTGGGAGGCCACGGCGGTGCCGAGCAGCGCGGTGACCAGTTGGGCGTGCGGCCCGACGACACCCCGGTCCGGCCGCGCCCACCGACGCCGACAAGCAGGCCGCCATCGAACGTGGAAAACGCGCTTATGGCGGTCCTCTGAGACTGCCCGACGCACCTACCGTGAACATGTGACACTACCGGATCTACTGGTCAGGGCGTTCCTCGTGCTGGTCATCGCGGGTTTACTCGCGCTCTTATGCGGCATGGGGTACCTCGTTGTCCGGTCCAACCTGGAGAGTGCGAGGCGCAAAGCTGAGTCGGAGCGGGAGTTGGAGGAGCGGCTGCGGCGCGACCAGGAACGTGCACGCGACGCGCGCAGACGGCACGACGAGCTCAGACGTCGTCTGGACAACTCTTCGTCAGGCATGGTGGACAAAGTCGACGACGCAAGGAAAGCGCTTCTAGCAAGGAAAGCGCTCAAACGAAAAGATGAGATGTTCGCGCGAGAACGCAGGCGCAACCGGGGCTCTGGCGACAGCACTCCGCCTCCGCCTGGGTTCTGATCAACCGCCGCGAGCCGCTCGCGGGGGTGCGTCGCAGCATGCTGGGCAGGCCGTTCGGCGCCGGAGCGGCGAATTCGTCGCCGCTGGCGGATCTCGGTGCTCAGGAGCCTGGGAACCAGGGGGACCGCCGGGATACGGGAGAAACCTGCCAAGTGGTCGGGTAGTGCCTGGTCAGGCGTCGGTGTCGGCGAGGGCGCGGTAGAGCGAGGCGACGGAGGGGTGCTGTCCGGCGTTCTTGCCGGTCTTGATGGTCAGCTTCTTCACGGCGCGATCGGGTTCGGCCAGGCGATCACGGCGTCGGCGTCGAAGGCGGAGGCGGTCACGGCGGCCGAGGGCGACGCGTGATGGCACGGCCTCGACCACCGCGGCCGCCGATGGACGCTGTACTCGCCCGACCCCGACTACGCCGCCCTGTTCGCCCCCGCCGCTCACCAACTCGACCTGGACCTCGACGTGTTCGCTGCGAAGTTCCCCGGCTGGAACAGCGGATGGCGCGTGAGCTGACCAACGACGCGCGATGCGGCAGACCGGCTCCGGATCACCGGGCGTGCACGGGCGTTCGGGCATCCGCGCTGGTCACTTCGAACAATGACACGCGATCGCCGCAGCGTCGACGTCAACCTCGCCGTCGTACACGGCAAAAGTCGCAGCACGGCGGTCGGGCACCCAGTCCTGACGGGCGAAACTCCACGCCGTTATCCAAACGTTGCAACCCGATGCTTGCCGATAGAAGAGCATGCCTCTGACCAGCATGATCAAGGCTTAGCGCTGATTTTCGTTCCGATGTTCCTCAAACCCCGCCACGTCCTGTCATACGGCTTCGAGGACGAAGAACAGGAAGCCTATGAACGCGGTCTTGCCCGCGAGTTCCTCGGGAAAACGCTCGTGAGCGCCGGGTGCCGGGTAGGGCTCGCTGACGACGGTCGTCCGGAATCCTGCCGTGGTGAAGGCGTCGGTCATCGCGTGCAGTGGCCGGTGCCAGTACGTCAGCACGGCTTTCTGACCGCTGAAGGTGTACTCCTCAGACCACTGGACGGTCTTGAAGTAGTCGGCTTCGGGGTGGACCAGTTTGAAGATGGTGGGATGGTTGACGGCCATGATCAGCCGGCCGCCGGGCTTCAGCACGCGCCGGATCTCGGCCAGCGGCGCGGCCCAGTCTTCCAGGTAATGCAGCACCAGAGCGGCGATGACGTCGTCGAACGCGGCGTCGGGATACGGAAGCGGGCTACCCGCGTCGGCGACCTGAAGAGCAGCGTCCGCGCCCAGCCGCTTTCGGGCCAGCTCGACCATTTTCGCGCTGGAGTCGAAGCCGGCCACGATCGCACCCCGGTCGCGCAGTGCCTCGAACAGCGGGCCCGCTCCACAGCCCGCGTCGAGAATTCGCCTGCCTGTCACGTTTCCGGCCAGCTTCAGGATCGCCGGCCGCGTGTAGTAGGCGTTCATGAGACTGGTCTCGTTCTCGGCCGCATACGCTTCGGCGAAGACGTCGTAGTCGGTTTCCGCGAGGCTTTCGGGACTGATCGGCATATGGCCCAATATGGCACGAGTGGGCTACTCCCGGTCCGGGATTCGAACCTGGGCCCAATGACTCTCAGCGGCCGTGTTGTGAAAGCCACTTTCGCAACGTTGAAGGTTGCGAAAGTGGCTTTCACAACACAAAACCGACCCGCAGCAGCACGTCGGATTCGCGTTACCAAAGCAGGTGCCGGCGTCTAGGTCAGCGCGCTACCGAGAAGCGACAGCAGCCTTTCCCAATGGCGCTTCGATCCGGCTGGGTCATAAGCGTCGGTGTCGGACATGGTGAAACCGTGGACGGTGCCGGGGTAGATCTCGCAGCTGTAGCCGACACCGGCGGCGTCGAACGCGTGGCTGATCTCGGTGATGGCTTCGGGGGTCATGTCGTTCTCGGCGAGGCCGAGGTGGACTTGCGCGGTGAGTTTCGGGATCTGTCGGTGCGCGCTGTCGGGTTGGTCGGTGACCAGGGCGCCGGGGTGGAATCCGGCGACGGCGGCGACCTTGCCGGGGTGGGCTGTCGCGGTGCGCATCGCGAGGACGGCGCCCATGCAGTAGCCGATCGTGGCGACCGGTCCGGCGCTCACCTCGGGCTGGGCGGTGAGGAAGCCGAGGTAGGCGTCGGCGTCGCTCAGGGCGCGTTCGGTGGTGTGCGCCTCGACGAGGGGCATGATCTGGCCGAAGAGCGCCGGTCGGTCTTCGGCGGTGATCTGCTCGGGAAGGTCGAACACCGGTGCCGGGCGGTGCCGGTAGAAGACGTTGGGGACGAGTACGTAGTAGCCGTGTCCGGCCAGTTCGCGGGCCATGTCCCAGAGCACGGGTCGTGGCCCGAAGGCGTCCGGGTACAGGAGGACGCCCGGACGCGTCCCACCCTCGTCCGGGTATGCGGCGAAGGCGTCGGACTGACCGTCCGGCGTGGGAATGCTGAGTGTGGTGGCGGAAATGGCGATGCTCCCTTTTCTCGTCTGCATGCCCTTTCGAACGTAACCACGTTTTCGATCACGCGCCGCCACACCGGTGATGGATCACCGCAGCCGATCGGCCAGACCGGCGGAGGTGAACGCGGCCACCAGGTCTTCGCGGCCTTCGGTGAAGTGGCCCCAGCTGTCGATGTGCACGGGGACGACCGTACGGGCACCGAGGATTCGCGTCGCCTCCGCGGCCAGTGCGCTGTCGAGGACGAGCAGGGCGCCGTCGAAGACGGGCTTCAGTCGCGGGGCACCGGCGAAGAGCACGGCGGTGTCGACCGGGCCGAACCGGTCGGCGACCTGCCGGACGACGTCGAGCGAGGCGTTGTCGCCGCTGACGTAGACCGTCGGCAGGCCCTGGCCGGTGAGCACGAAGCCGACGACGTCGCCGGTGATCTTCTCCGCGCCTTCCGGTCCGTGGAGCGCGGGCGCGGCGGTCACGGTCACGGATCCGAGTTCGACGGTCTCCCAGGTCGCCAGCCCTTTCGCGGTGCCGCCCAGCCGGCCCGCGCCGCTGGGCGTGGTGAGGGTCAGTGGCACGTCGGCCAAGAATCGACGGCCTGAATCGTCGAGGTTGTCGGGATGCTCGTCGTGGGAGAGCAGGACGGCGTCGATGTGGCCGAGGTCCGCGGGTTTCACCGAGGCCGGGGCGGTCTTGGTGAGACCGGGCCTCCCGTCGGGCCTCGCGTAGTCGCCGGGCTCGTCGAAGGTCGGGTCGGTCAGGAACCGCAGGCCGCCGTACTCGATCAGCGCGGTCGGCCCGCCGATGACCTGGACGGAGAGCTGTTCGCTGATCTGGGTCATCTTCCACCTCACGGATAGGGATTACTCTTTCCGTGAGTGACCTTAGTCGGCCCTCACGGAAGAGTGCAACTACTTCCGTGAGGTTTCCTCATGGTTGAACCCACCGCCTACCATGAGAACGTGGACGACACCGCTGCCCTTCCCCCTGCTCCGGGCGCCGAGCAGTACGTCGCGCTGGCGCTCGCCAACACCACCATCGCGCTGCCCGGCGGCCAGTTCACCGACCTCCTCGGCACTCCGGCCGCCGCGACGGACTGGCTGGCCGCGCAGGGGCTCGCCCCAGTCGACGCCGGTCTGCGGGAGATGTGCGCTGGCCTGGTCCGTTCGCTGCGTGAACAGGTCCGGGTGCTGCTGGCGGCTGGGTCCTGCGCGGATCCGGCTCCGCAAAGCGCCCTCGACGCCGTCAACGACGCGCTGAGCAAGGCCCCGACCGCGGAACTCCTGCGCTGGGACCCCGTCCGGGGGCTGTACCGCACGGCCTCGCATCCGGTCACCCAGATCGTCGAGCACGCGTTGGCGACGCTCGCCGCCAACGCCGCGGACCTGCTGACCGGGCCGGACGCCGAGCGAATCACCGCCTGTGGGTCGCCGCCGTGCACTCGGTTCTTCCTGCGCAATGGACGGCGTCAGTGGTGTTCCGTGCGCTGTGGCGACAGGGCCCGCGCCGCCCGCGCCTACGCCAGGCGCTCGCAGCCGACCGGGGTTGCGTAGTCACCGGGCGGCAACGCGGGACGGCGGTGATGCTGCCAGAGACCGAGCAACGTCGTCCCCATGCCGAGTACGGCGTAGGCGATCAGCCAGCCGGTGAACTCGGTGGGAGGCCCGTCGCCGACAAGCGGGTCGTACAGGACGACCACCGCGTAGACGCCGGGTATCGCGAACTGGCTGTCCATGACGCGCAGCTCGGTGTCGACGGCCATCGAAGCCCTGTCTTCGGCATGGACGGGCCGCCGCAGTGTGCCGAGGAGGATCACCGAGCAGCACAGGGCGGCCCAGCCGAGCGCGAGGAGCCAGCCCGTCGCGTATGCCTTCGCCTTCGCCGGGGTGCTCAGGTGGACCGCGAGGGCCAGAGCGACGCCGCCGCCGAAAGTGACCACGAAGGAGGACGCGTACCAGCCGCCGAGGATCCCGAGGGCCGGCGGTCGTCGCCCGGACCGTCGATCCATCACCGGCAGCGGGCCCAGTTCCTGCTCGCGGCGCAGGTACGACCACCAGTGTGCGACCTGCAGGGCGCCACCGACGAAGCAGACGTAGACACTGCCCGGTGCCTCGCCGTCACGAAAGTCGAAGAACCCGTAAGCGACGCCCAGCAGGACACCCACCGCCAGCGCGGCGGCGAGCCGGCGGAACCGGCCGGGAACGGTCCGGCTCAGGCGGGGGCCGACCCGGGCGGCGAGGAGTCTCGACGGTGTCACCACCTCGACACCGCGTTTCGCCAGCCACCTCCTGGTCACCGCGATCTCTTCGAAGCTGAGTGCGCCCGTCGCCACTGTTCCCCCTAGCTCGTCTGCCGGGTTCACGCCCGGCGCCGCGCGATGGTTGCCTCAACGGTAGGACGCGAACTGTTCCAGCAAAGGCTTCGGGGAGCCTTCGGCGAAGCACAGGGCAAGGCTTTCGGCGGATTCGGCCGCCGAGGCCTCGCTGCGCGGGAACAGCGCCGTCTCGTACGCACCGAGAGCGGCTTCGGCGTCGCCGGAGTGGGCTGCGAGGGCCAGGCCGAGTTCGGCGCCGTCGAGCATCGCGAGGTTGGCACCTTCACCGGCGAACGGCGACATCAGGTGGGCGGCATCCCCGAGAAGGGTGACGCCGGGGACGCGGTCCCATCGGTGGCCGACGGGAAGCGCGTGGATCGGCCGTGGGATCAGTTCGCCGTCCGCGTCGGTGATCAGCGCTCGCAGGCCGGCGTCCCAGCCGTCGAAGTGGTCCAGCACGGCGGCTTTCGCGGAGGTGGTGTCGCTGAAGTCGACAGTGGAGATCCAGTCCTCCTCGATCCTCACGGCGACGTAGACGTGCAGGCTGCCGGTGGTGTCGTGATGCGCCAGGAGTCCTCTGGCCTCGTCGAGTGCGAAGAACATGCCGCTTCCGACGAGCGCGGCGCTCGCGGGGTGGCGGTTCTCGGCGTCGTTCAGGTGCACTTCGACGAAGGAGATGCCCTCATAAGCAGGCTCGGCGGCCGAGACAAGAGGGCGGACCTTGGACCACGCGCCGTCGGCGCCGATCAGCAGATCCGTGGTGAACGTGGTGCCGTCGGCCAGAGTGACCTCGTGTCCGCCGCCGTCGTGCGCGCGTGCGCCGGTGACCTTGACACCCCAGCGCACGGTGCCTTCGGGCAAGGACCTGAGGAGCAGGTCGCGCAGGTCGCCGCGGGCGACTTCGGGGCGTCCGCCGTCACCGTCGTCGGCCTCCTCGCGGTGCACGACCGCGTGCCGGTCGAGGATGCGCAGGGCCTCGCCACCGGGATGCACGAGCGAGCGGAATTCGTCATGGAGTCCGGCGGCCCGAAGCGCCGCCTGTCCGGATTCGACGTGGATGTCGAGCATGCCGCCCTGTGCCCGTGCGGACGGCGACGCGTCCAGGTCGAAGACCGCGGACTCGATGCCGTTGACGTGCAGGACGCGGGCGAGGGTAAGGCCGCCGAGGCCGGCGCCGATGATCGCGATGGGGTGGTGTGTGGTCATGTCGGGTTCCTTTCGGTGGGCAGGCCGGTGTGCGTGATTCCGGTGATCAGCACCCGCAGTCCCCACGACATCCGCTGTTCTGGCCGTCCGGTGAGCAGGTCTGCCGCGTGTGCGGCGATCTGGGGATGCGTGGTCTCGTCGGCGTCCCTCACAGCGCGGGCCAGCGCGTCCCAGTCGTCCGGGGAGTCCTGCTCGGCGTGCTCGGCCGCGGTCGCCGTCGCGTGTTGGAGGAGGATGTCGATCCCCCACGCGCGCCGCTCGGGTGGCACGTCGCCCTCGGCGAGGAGGGCGAGCAGGTTCTCGACCAGGCCGAGGTAGTTCTCGCCGCTCGGGCGGGCCACCAGTGCGGAGAGGGCGAGGCCGGGGTACTCGAGCAGGGTGGAGGTGTAGCCGGTGAGCAGCTGTTCGAGCCGGTCGCGCCAGTCGCCTTCGGGCGGCGGCGGGGCGATCGTGCCGAGGAGTTCGTCCAGGATCGCCGCGTGCAGCTCGGCGGTGTTGCGGACGTAGACGTAGAGCGAGGCCGCGCCGGTGTCGAGTTCCTGCGCCAGGCGGCGCATCGTGACCTTTCGCAGGCCTTCCTCCCGCAGGATCGCGACCGCCGCGGCGACGATGCCGCCGCGGGTCAACGCGGGTTTGGCCGGTCGTTCCCGGCGGCTCTTCTCAGGTGCCATGCGACCACTATAGCGAACATGTTCGTAACGAACATGTTCGGCCTAGTGTCAGTGATGCGCGCTGCTTCCCACGGGGGGCGTCCGTCCACTACGGACTGAAATGACGAAAGCAGGGAGATCGACACTCCCTGCCACTTCTAACGTATAGCGCACCCGGGGGCTTGCGGCAAGACCCCTGTCGTGCCGCAGAATCTCCCGCCGGACAACACGAGCTCGACAATCGGGGGAACTCTTGATCGACGTGATCATCGCGGGCGGCGGACCGACCGGCATGATGCTGGGCGCCGAACTGCGACTGCACGGCGTCCATGTGGTCGTCGTGGAGAAGGACGCGGAGCAGACCAAGGTCGTCCGCTCCATGGGCCTGCACGCACGCAGCATCGAGGTGATGGACCAGCGGGGCCTGCTGGAGCGCTTCCTCGAACACGGCACGAAGTACCCGGTCGGCGGCTCCTTCGCGGGCATCCCGAAATCGGCGCCGCCGCTGGACAGCGCCCACGCCTACATCCTCGGCATTCCGCAGACCGTCACCGACCGCCTGCTGACCGAGCACGCCACCGAGGTGGGTGTCGACCTCCGGCGCGGTCGGGAACTGGTCGGCCTGAGCCAGGACGAGGACGGCGTGGACGTCGAACTCTCCGACGGGACGACACTGCGCTCGCGCTACCTCGTCGGCTGCGACGGCGGCCGCAGCACGGTCCGCAAACTGCTCGGGATCGACTTCCCCGGCGAGCCCGCCACCGCCGAGACGCTGCTGGGCGAGATGGAACTGACCGAGGACTGGGAAACGGTGCTCGCCGTGATGACCGAAGTCCGCAAGACCCAGTTGCGGTTCGGTCTCTCCCCCATCGGCGACGGGGTGTACCGGGTGGGAGTGCCCGCCGAAGGACTGGCCGAGGATCCCCGCATCCCGCCGACCTTCGACGAGGTCAAACGGCAGCTCAAAGCCGTCGCCGGCAGCGACTTCGGCGTGCACTCGCCGCGCTGGCTCTCCCGCTTCGGCGACGCGACGCGGCTGGCCGAGCGCTACCGGGCAGGGCGCGCGTTCCTCGCGGGCGACGCGGCGCACATCCACCCGCCGGTCGGCGGGCAGGGGCTCAACCTCGGTGTCCAGGACGCCTTCAACCTCGGCTGGAAACTGGCCGCCGCGGTCAACGGCTGGGCACCGGAAGACCTGCTGGACACCTATCACACGGAACGGCACCCGGTGGCCGCCGCGGTACTGGACAACACCCGCGCGCAGATGCAGCTGATGTCGCTCGACCCGGGGTCCCAGGCCGTCCGAAGGCTGCTCACGGAGCTGATGGATTTCGAGGACGTGAGCCTGTTCCTGACCGAGAAGATCACCGCGACCGCGATCCGCTACGACTTCGGCGAAGGGCACGAGCTGCTCGGCCGCCGGATGCGGGATCTGGACTTCAAGCAAGGACATCTCTACGGGCTGACCCGTAGCGGTCGTGGCCTGCTGCTCGACCAGACCGGCGCGCTCTCGGTGCGGGACTGGTCGGACCGGGTCGACCACGTCGTCGACGTCAGCGAAGAACTCGAGGTACCGGCGGTGCTGCTGCGGCCGGACGGGCACGTGGCGTGGGCGGGTGAAGACCAGGAAGAGCTGCTCACGGCTTTGCGCCGGTGGTTCGGAGAGACCGAAGGGCTTTAGCGACGTCCGCGGGGGCCCGTGCCCGGTCACGGGCCCTGCGGACCCCGATAACGCAACGTCTGGTTGTAGACGATGTTGGTGTTCGTACTCCCGAACAGCGCGAGCTCGTTGACGATCTCCTCCAGCCGTCCCATCGACGGGGCCGCGATCTTCAGCGAATAGCAGTCGTCACCGGTCGTGCGGAGGCATTCGAGGATCTCGGTCCGCTCCGCCAGGAGCTTGTGCAACGGCGCGTGCTTGCTGCCCGGATACTTCAGCCGCACCACCGCGAGCACCACATACCCGGCCTTCTCCAGGTCGACCTCGGCGCGGTAGCCGGTGATCACCCCGGCCGACTCCAGCCGTTTGACCCGCTCCGTCGTCGCCGACGCGCTCAAGTTGACCCGTTTCCCCAGCTCGGTGAGCGGAAGCCGCCCGTCGTTCTGGAGCTCCACCAGGATCGCCCAGTCGGTCGCGTCGAGAGTCTCGGCCATCGGGGCAGAATACCGGCAGATCCACGGTGGAAGTGCCGGTACGCCGGGAAAGATCTCTTCCCGGGTTATCGCCCCGCCGATAGCCTTGACCTGTGCGAATAGGTGTCAACGTCCCGAATTTCGGCCCGGGGACCGACCCCGGGATCCTCCGCGGCTGGGCCACCACGGTCGAAGGCCTCGGCTACGACCTGCTCATGGTGTCCGACCACGTCGCCATCACCCCCGACGTCGCCGAGCAGTATCCGGCGCCGTTCTACGAACCGTTCACGACGCTGTCCTGGCTCGCCGGCGTGACGAACGAAATCCGGCTGGGCACCACCGTGCTCATCGTCCCGTACCGGCATCCGCTGCTGATCGCCCGCATGGCCGCGAACCTGAACCAGCTCAGCGGCGGACGGCTCGTGCTCGGCGTCGCGTCCGGCTGGGCCCGTCAGGAGTTCGCAGCGCTCGACGTCCCGTTCGAGAAACGAGGACGGCTGACCGACGGCCATCTCGACGCCGTCCGGAAGGCCTGGGCCGACGACACCGACTACCGCGCCGGTGACATCCCGATCTGGGTCGGCGGCAACAGCGACGCCGGGATCCGCCGCGCCGTCCGGGTCGGGGACGCCTGGCATCCGCTGCGGGCTACCCTCCCCTGGCTCACCGAAGCGCTCACCAGGGTCAAGACCATCGCCGACGCGCAGAACCGGCCCGTCCCCGCGTTCACCCCGCGGATCCTGCTGAACATCACCGGCCGTCCGGTCACCGGACCCGGCCGCCTCGCCGGGGAAGGCACGATCGAGCAGATCGTCGACGACCTCGACCGGCTACGCCACCTCGGTGCCGAGACGGTCGTACTCGACCCGTTCTCCGGTGACCCCGAGGAGACCCTCCGCCCGGAAGCCGCCTGGCAGGCGCTGGCGACCGTGGCCGCACACTGGGAACTGGGCCGCTACCGAACCGAACAGGACCGACGATGACCGAACAAGACGAGAAGTTCCTCCGCCGCGCCATCGAACTGGCCGCGAAATCCCGCACGGACGGCGACCCGCCCTTCGGCTCGCTCCTCGTCGGCCCCGACGGCACGGTGCTCGCCGAGGACCACAACACCTCGGTGTCGCAATCGGACATCAGCCTGCACCCGGAGCTGAAACTCGCCGTCTGGGCCGCGCGCGAACTCGACCCAGCCGTCGCCGCGGCGACCACGATGTACACCAGCTGCCAGCCGTGCGGGATGTGCCAGGGCGCCATCGAACGCTCCGGCCTCGGCCGGGTCGTGTTCGCCCTTTCCGGCGACCAGGTCACCGCGCTCAAACCGCCGTCCACCGCGCCGCCCGTCCGGCTCGAAGGCCCGGCGTTGTACGACGAAGCCCGCGTCCCCGTGGAGGGCTACTACACCTGAGCAGCGGCGAATCGGAATTCCGGCGGGGCCAGAATCGGCCCCATCACCGGATTCTCTTTCCGCAGCTCGATTTCCACGGCCGTCAATTCATCCCAGCATTCCAGGACCCGCGCCGTCGCCTGGTTCACGAAACGCGAACCGACGCACGCGGCCGCCCCGAAACCATAGGGTCGGTAATCCATGTAGTAGATCACCCAGCCCGACTCATTACTGCGAATGCCGCGCAGCAATACGGCCCTGTCAATAGCGGAACGAGACGGGTCGCGGACGGCCGGCTTCGGCTAGGATGATCACGATGTCCGCCGAACTCGTGCCCACCGCGCCGGAAGCACCGGCGGCCCGGCTGCCGGAGACCAGGGCCGAGAACCGGCGACAGATCCTCGCCGAAGCCGTCGCGCTGCTTCCCGCGCTCCCGCCCGCCGACCCGCTCGACCGGTACGCGATCCGGCACATCACCACGCTCTGGCTCGAGACCGACAAGACCGACCACACCCGCCGCGCCTACTACGCCGACCTCTCCGCCTGGCTCGGCTGGTGCGCCCGCACCGGGCTCGACCCGCTGACGGCCCGCCGCGCCGACGTCGACGCCTGGAAGAACACCCTCACCGTCACCGGCAGGGACGGCCTGCCCCGGCCCGCCGCCGACTCCACCGTCGCGCGCACCCTCGCCGGCATCTCCAGCTGGTACCGGTACCTGCAGTCCAACGACATCGCCGACCGCAACCCGGTCTCCGCGGTCAACCGGCCCAAAACCGGCAAGACCCCGCCGCTACCGGCCCTCGGCGGCGAGTCGACGGCGAAACTGCTGAACCACATGGAGAACCGGGCCCGCACCAACGACACCGAAGCGTCCTGGCGCGACGCCGCCGTCGTCGCGATCCTGTTCTACACCGGCCTGCGGGTCTCCGGCCTGACCACCGCGACCGTGCGCGACCTCGACGCCGACGCCGGGCACACGATCCTGCGCTACACCGCCAAGGGCGGCCACCGCGACTTCGTCCCGCTCGTACCCGCCGCCCTGCACCCGCTGCACCGCTACCTCGACCTGCGCGCCGCCCGCGCCGGAGTCCGTCCCGACGAACTGACCGGACCGCTGCTCGCGACCATGCCCCACCGCTACGACAGCACCAAGCCCGGCGGAAAACCGTTGGCGCAACGGGATGTCTGGTTTCTCCTGCGGGCACAGGCCCGCGCCGCCGGGCTCGCCGAAGCGAACACCATCTCCCCGCACACCGCGCGGCGCACCACCGGCACCCTGCTGCTGGCCAACGACGTCCCGGTGCAGAAGGTCCAGGACCTGCTGGGCCACGCGGACATCCGCACCACCCGCGACCGCTACGACGCGCACCGGCACAAGCTGGAGACCTCTCCCGTGCACGCGCTCGCGCAACTGCTCGCCGACGCGCGCCACCGTCAGAACTGAGCCTGCCCCAGCTGGGACTTCGTCGCCCCGATCACGACACCGTCGACCCGCGTGAGCCAGCTCCCGCACAGACACCGGACGTACTCGAGCCTGCCCTGGGACACCCGCTGGGTGTTCCGCACGCTTCCCGGCAGTTCCGCCAGCGGCCACCCGCACCGCGGACACATGTTCGCTTCCATCCCCCGATCGTGCTGTAATGAGTCAATGCACTTCAACCCTTACGGCGGAGCGGCGGCGCAGATCGCCGCCGAACTGGTCAATCTCGGCGACGCCGCCGGACCAGCCACCCTGACCGCGATCTTCAAGGACCGCATGACCGTCCCCGCCGTCGAGGAACACGAATCGACCGAGATCATCGCCTGGACCCAGAGACTCGGGCACGTCTTCGAAGCCGACCCGGCCACACGCGTCGACCTGGTCAACGCGCTGCTCCACGACTCCGCGTCCAAGCCCTACATCTCCACCCACGACGGCAAAGCCCCCCACCTGCACTACGTCGACGCGCACGCCGGAACCGTCTCCCGGGTCCGGGCCTACACCGCGGGCGGGCTCGCGCACCTCGTCTGCGACGCCCCTGATCGCTTCGGCGTCTGCTCACGCGAAGGTTGCGAAACCGTCTACGTCGACATCTCCCGCAACGGCCGACGCCGCTTCTGCTCGACCCGCTGCGCCACCAGAGTCCACGTCGCCGACCACCGCACCCGGCAGGCGAGCTAGGCGGGCTAGATCGCGTACCGCCACGCCGTCAGGGCATGCGCCGAGAACCACGCACCCAGGACCACCCACGCCGCCGCAGCCGCCACCGCAGTCACCGTCCGCCGCTTCGACAACCCGATCGCGATCGGGATCAGGACCGGGAAAGCAGGCAGGATGAACCGGATCTTCGCGTCCGGCAGCCCCCGCGTCCCGATCGCCAGCAACAGCACACCGGCGCCGTACAGCGTCAACGGCCACGGCACCCGGATCAACGCCGCCACCCCGGCCAACGCCACCGCACCCAGCAGTAACAACACCGTCAGCGTGCTGAACACCGACTCGTCCCCGGTCAACCGCGCCAGCACCGAATCCGCCGTCTCCGCCCCGAAATCGAACTCGGTGTTCCAACCCCGCAACTCGATGTCCTGCCAGCCGGTCCAACTGCCCGTCCGGTACGCGACGAACCCCAGGTACCCCGCCACCCCCAACGGCGCGACCACCGCACCCGCCAACGCCCACCAACGCTCCTCGGTGCGCCGGAAGACCGCGATCAACGCCGCCACGACGACCACCGCGACCAGCACCACCGCCGTCGACCGGGACAACCCGGCCCCGAAAGCACACAACCCCGCCAGCATCCAGCGCCGCTCCAGCACCCCCACCAACGCCCACACCGCGAACGCGCAGAACACCGCCTCCGTGTAGGCCATCGAGAACACGATCGCCATCGGCGCCCCGGCCCACAACGCCACCAGCAGCAACCCGGTCCGGTCACCCCGATCCGGCGACACCGCCCGCCCGATCCGGATCAGCCCGCACGCCAGCACGAGACCGGCGATCACCGACACCGTCAGCGCCGCGGTCACGACGTCGGGCCCGAGCCACATCACCGCGCCGACGAGCTTCGGATACAACGGGAAGAACGCCATCGGCGCGTCCGAGTACGGCTGCCTCGCCGCGTCCAGGGTTCCCGGCAGATCCGCGTACCCGTGCACCGCCAGCCGCAGATACCACTGACCGTCCCACGCGGTCAGCCGATCGGTCAGCGTCGAACCGCGCCGGGCGGCCAGCAGATCCAGCAACTGGACACTCGCCGTGCGGATCACCAGGTACAGCGCGATCGCCCTCGGGTAAGGCGACCAGGCCAGGCGGTCGAGGACTCTCTCGAACACACGCGCCGGACGCCCCTGCCGGGGCGCCGTCTCGCGAACGGCGGGTTGATCAAGGTCGTCGACTTCTCGAAGCACGATCAGAGTGTCCACAATGTGAGGTCATTTCGCCGTTCGATCTCGAAGATTCACAGCTCGGAGCAGGTGGGGAAGGCCACAAACCAGGCTTGTGGGCCCACCTCGATCCTGTGTTTCCCAGCCCCCGCCCACGGCTCCTACGGTCGGAACCATGAGCGAACAGAACATCGACGACAAGGTCGCGATCATCGCCGGCGGCGCGAAGAACCTCGGCGGACTCCTCTCCACCACCCTCGGCGAGGCCGGCGCCAAAGTCGTCGTCCACTACCACGGCGACACCTCCGCGGCCGACGCCGAGAAGACCGTCGAAGCCGTCCTCGACACCGGCTCCGAAGCCATCGCCGTCCAAGGCGACCTGACCACGGTCGCCGACGTCCGCCGCCTCTTCGACACCGCGATCGACAACTTCGGCCGCGCCGACATCGCGGTCAACACCACCGGCATGGTCCTGCGCAAACCGATCCTCGAAACCACCGAGGACGAGTACGACCGCATGTTCGCGGTCAACGCGAAAGCCGCCTACTTCTTCATCCAGGAAGCCGGCCGACGCCTCTCCGACAACGGCAGGATCATCAGCCTCGGCACCTCACTGCTGGCGGCCTTCACCGACGGCTACTCCACCTACGCCGGCGGCAAAGCCCCGCTGGAGCACTTCACCAGGGCGGCCGCCAAGGAGTTCGCCGACCGCGGCATCTCGGTCAACGTCGTCGCCCCCGGCCCGATGGACACCCCGTTCTTCTACCCGCAGGAAACCCCCGAACGGGTCGAGTTCCACAAGTCGCAGGCCATGGGCGGACGCCTCACGAAGATCGAGGACATCGTGCCGATCATCCGGTTCCTGGCCACCGACGGCGGCTGGTTCACCGGCCAGACGATGTTCCCGAACGGCGGCTACACCACACGCTGACCCCTACGCTGACCGAGACGCCGCAGACCGGACACGAAGGGGAACCCCGAGGTGGGCCTGGACCTGTACAAGCTGAACCACCTCATCGCCGTCGCCGAAGAAGGCAGCTTCACCCGCGCGGCGACCCGGCTGCACCTGAGCCAGCAGGCGCTGTCGACCTCGGTGCGCACGCTCGAGCGGGAAGTCGGCGTCCCCCTGCTCGAGCGGAGCGCCACCGGCGTCACCGTCCTCCCCGCCGGACAGGCACTCATCGCCGACGCCCACCTCCTGCACGGCATCGCCGACTCCGCCGTCCAGCGCGCCCGGCGCATCGGCCGGACCGAACCGGAACGACTCCGCGTCGGCCACACCCCCGCCGTCACCGGCGACGAGGTCACCGCCCTGCTCCGGAAGCACCAGCCCGACCCCGAGCTGATCATCGACGTCAACCAGCGCTATCCCGACGAACTCGTCGCACAGCTGCTCGGCGGACAGCTCGATCTCGGCCTCGGCCGCGCACTGGCCCTCGCGCACGGCCTTGTCGGCACCACCCTGATCCGGCAGCCGCTCAACGTCGCCGTCGCGGCAGGCCACCGGTTCGCCGGACGCGACCACCTCCAGCTGAGCGACCTCGCCGACGAGGACATCACCGTCTGGGGACATCCCGGCCGCTCCGGGTACACCGATCTGCTCGTCAACCTCTGCCGTGACGCGGGATTCGAGCCACGCGTGCGCCGCAACCCCATCCAGGGAACACCACCGGTCACTGCCGTCCTCGACACCGACGGCGTCGCCCTCGTGACCGCGCCGCCAGGACCGGCGGCCGGCGGCGCCGTGTGCGTCCTGGGGCTGGAACCGGAGGTAAACGTCCCGCTTCAGGCACTTTGGCCCCAGTACAGCACTTCCGACGCTCGCCAGGCCTTTCTCGCGTCTGCCCAGGGTTTCTCGTGAGGCACACGGGTCTCGTGAGTGGCGCGATGTCGTGATGATGGAGGATTTGGGACACTGAACGTCCCAAATCCTCCATCGCCGAGCTCTCAGGGCTGGTCCAGGACAGGTGGGCGAATCGCCACTCACGAGAGGTCGACCCGGGACTCGCCGGTCCGCCGATCGTGGTGATCCAGCAGCTTCGACAGCAGCTCGGTGAACTGCGCCCGCTCCCCGGGTGACAGCGGTTCCAGCAGTTCTTCCTGGCGCTCGGCCAGCTGCTTCTCCAGCCTCCGCAACCGCCGCTTGCCGGCGGTGGTCAGTGAGATGACGTTGCGCCGCCGATCGGCGGGATCCGGGGCGCGCTCAACCAGTTCGCGGTCGGCGAGTTCGTTGATCGTCGCGACCATCTCGCTGACGTGGATCCCACTACGACGGCCAAGCGTCGCCTGACTGGCGGGACCGTACTCCTCCAGCGTCGCCAGCACGCGGTAGTGGTAGCCCCGGGCGTCGACGGCGGAGAACCCGTCGGTCACCAGGCGATGGGCGTGGGTCGCGGTCTGCGTGAGCAGCCAGCTTGGCAGACCGCGCCATCGGGCAGGCGGCTCTCCGGACGAGTTCTCCATGTGACAAGTCTAACCAATCGTTGGGAGCCCGAACGATTGCAGTATCGTTTGGAGACCAAACGTTGGGCGCCTAAACGTTTAGGCGGCGAATGACCATCCGGGAGCCAAGACCATGATCAAGCCCTTCCGTATCGACGTCCCCCAGGCCGACCTCGACGATCTCCACGACCGCCTGTCCCGCACCCGCTGGCCCAACGAGATCACCGACGCCGACTGGGACTACGGCTTCCCACTGGCCCGCCTCAAGGAACTGGCCGAGCACTGGCGCACCGGTTACGACTGGCGCGCGCACGAAGCCGAGCTCAACGAACTTCCACACTTCACCACCGAGATCGAAGGTCAGAACATCCACTTCATCCACGTCCGGTCCGCGAACCCGGACGCGCTCGCGCTGATCCTCACCCACGGCTGGCCCGGTTCGTTCCTGGAGTTCCTCGACGTGATCGAGCCGCTGTCACGCGACTTCCACCTGGTCATCCCGTCCATCCCCGGCTACGGATTCTCCGGCCCGACCCACGAACGCGGCTGGGACATCACCCGAATCGCGCTAGCTTGGGTCGAGCTGATGCGCAGGCTCGGATACGAGCGCTACGGCGCACAGGGCGGCGACTTCGGCTCGGGCATCTCGATCGCACTCGGCACGGTGGCCCCCGAACAGGTCGTCGGTGTACACGTCAACTACCTGCCGACCCGGCCGGAAGCCGGTGTCGAACTGTCCGAAAAGGACGAAGCCCGACTGGACAAGGTCCGGCGGCTGATGGCGAGCCGGCCGCCGTATCAGGCCCTGCAGGCCGCGACCCCGCAGACCATCGGCTACGCGCTGACCGATTCGCCGGTCGGCCAGCTGGCCTGGATCGCCGAGCGCTTCGCACAGTGGACGGATCCCCGCTCGCCGATCAGCGACGACCGGATGCTCACCGACATCTCGCTGTACTGGCTGACCGCGACCGCGGCCTCCTCCGCGCGACTGCACCACGAGGCCGTGCGCGGCACCGAGCCGTGCCCGGTCCCGCTCGGCGTGGCAGTGCTCCCGTACGACATCACGCAGTCGGTGCGGCCGCTGGCCGAGCGGCTGTACGACATCAGGCACTGGTCGGAGTTCGAGCGCGGCGGACACTTCGCCGCGATGGAGGTACCGGATCTCCTGGCTGAGGACATTCGGGCCTTCTTCCTCGGCCTGCCGGCGTCGTAGCCGGGTTTTCTCTGTCGAAGGAATGGGCTTTGAAGTCAGCCCAGCAGTATAGGGCGTTATACATTTGAGGAACGTCAGTGATCGGTCGAGAGCTCCACCGCTTCAGTCGATTTCCGGCCTTCCAGGACGCGCCTATATAGGGGGTAGGCGGATGAGTCCCGCGATGAGAAGGCAGATCAGATAGGCGTTGCCGATCAAGGCCTCCACGAGGTTCCAGTCGCGCTCCGCTCCCCCGCCGCCCGGGACCACGGAGACCGTCCACCCGGTGAACAGAACGGCGACCATCAGCGCAGCCCCGCGACGTCCTCGGGCGGCGAGGAAGCCGATCGCGGGCACCACCCACACCCAGTGGTGAGTCCAGGAGATCGGGCTGATCAGCAGGGAACATCCTACCTTCGGATCGCCTCATGGCACTGAGTGCCAGAACCGGTTACGGCTCGTTCAAGGCAGCGTTCACCTTGGCGATGACGGTGTGCAGCGGTGCTGCCGTGGACAGCACGGCCACCACCGTCTTTTCGGCGCCGGCGCCCGCGACGGGTTCGGCTCTGAACGCGTCGATGACCAGCGCGAAGGCCTCCGCCGCGCTGGCCGCGATGTCGTCCTGCCCGCCACTGCGCAACCAGCGCCGGAGCACGTGGTTGTTGGCGGCCGCGATCGCCGCCGCGGCCACTGCCGCCCGCAGGCTCGCCGTCTCGTCGCCCTGCTCCGTGTACCGCGCCCGCAGGTAGCGGGCGAGCACCCGCTGGTAGCGGTCGACGGTCGCGACCTCCTTGTCCCGCAACGAGGGGACCGTCCGCGTCAGGGTGAACCGCTTGAGCGAGACGTCGAGTTCCGCGGCGTAGGAGTCGAGGACAAGGCCGACCGCGGCGCAGGCCACCTCCACCGGGTCGCGGCCGGGGTCCGCGGCGGCGAACGTCTCCTCCATTTCGGCCACGATCTCGTCGTGGTTCGCGAAGAGCACGTCGTCCTTGGCGTCGAAGTACCGGAAGAACGTCCGGCGGCCCACCCCGGCGGCGGCCGCGATCTCGTCCACCGTGGTGGCCTCGTAGCCCTTGGCCACGAACAGGTCGACGGCCGCGGCGGCGAGCGCGCGACGCAGCCGGCGACGGCCCGCGGGCGTCGCCCCTGCCCTGGTCACCGGCGCTCGGCGCGGCGAATCGGTCATAGCGGGACGGTAGCAGCCACTTGCTAGTGGCACTGAGTGCCGTTAGGCTGACGGTGATCCCGGGGCCATCGTGTCCCTCCGCCGTCCGGAAGGCGCCGACGATGTCGCTGGACCACCAAGTGCTTCCGATCGAGTCCCGCTCGTCGGTGGAGTCGATCCGCCCCCGGGGCGACGCCTTTTACAGCCGTCTCTTCGGCTGGTCGCTGAAATGGCGTGGCACGCAGCCGTTCCTGGTGCTGGAAAACGGGATCTGCGCGGTGACCCTGCCCAAGATCAACGGCGCCCAGGTCCTCACCCGGCTCGCCGAGACCGGCTGCGGGGGCCCCGCCATGGCGGTGCTGACCCAGCAGGGCCCGCGTGTGGCCATCCTCGCCGAGTCCGACGGGCTTATCCCGCCTCGGATCTCCTTGCCACCGCACGTCGAGGTGCTCGCGTGGGGTGCACTACTCCCCTTGCCCGCCGACTCCGGCCGCGCCGAAGCCCACGCGGAATGGCTCTCGGCACCGGATCCCCGGCAGCGCTGGCTTCCGAGCCTGGACGCCGTCCTCGCGGGCGTCCGGCCGAGGTAGCGCGCGACTCATGCCGCCACCGAGGCCTGAGCCGAGACGAGCAGGGCTCCACCGTCCGATTCGGACAGGGTGATCTCGAGAGTCGCGCCTTCGGCCAACGGTGGAAGGTCGTTCAGGGTCACGCGGCCGATCAGCCGTTGCCCGCGGCGCGCGTTCGCCACACCGGAACTCCGGACCTCGATCCCCGACCGCTGCCACACGCTGACACTGTCCACCGTCGCCGTCCGGGCACGCCACAGGGTTCCGCACCAGGCCACGAGCGCGGCCCCCGCCGTGTTGCACAGCACGTCGTCCAGCGATCCGACCCGGCCGGCGCCCTGCCAGACCTGGAGACACTCGATCGACACGGACGCCACGAACGCCGACAGGACGACCCGCGGCACCGGCCTCGCCCACTCGAAGCGCACCGGCATCAGCACCGCGAGCGGCGTCAGCAGGAAAACGTTGCCCGCCAACTGGAACAGGGCGGGATCGGGGTGATCACCGAAGACGGGCAGGACGTCCGCCAGCAGGTGAAGACTCACCGGGGAACCGCGTCCCGCCGGCGGCGCCGGCACGAAGACGACCAGGAGCACCGCGAAAAGCGAGGCCAGCAAAGCGAAATCCAGCGCGATCGCGAACGGGCGGCGCCGCTTCCCTCGGAGGCGTGCCCCGATTTCGACAATCCCCGCACCGGCCGCGGCGGCGAGCAGCGACCACGGTGCGGCGCCGGAGAATGCCTGCCACCACCATCCCATGCACTCCCCTTTCGCCGATGATCGTCTTCGGCGAGGGTGGCAGGATCGTGAAGGTCAGACAAGAACTCGGGCTATTGTCGGTGAATAACTACCATATGCGTTGATACTGCACCGGATTCGTTTGTCACGGCCGTGCGGTCAGCGCCGGACCGATCCACCGGCGGACGAGGGCGCGCAGCTGCTCGTCGGTGTGGGCCGGCGTGGACGGGTACTGCAGGAACGAGAGGAACAGCCGCATCAGCATTTCGGCGAGCCCCTCGAAGTCCTCGTCGGTCGTGACACCCACCGCGGCCCAGTCGACGGGCACGTTCCGGAGGATCCGCGCGCCGAGCGAGAACGACTGCGAAGAAGTGACCGCGACGGTGAAGACGTCGGCCTCGCCCGCTTTCAAGAGCAGTCCGAGGTACGGCTCGTCGGGGACGGCGCGGACGCCGAACACCACGGATTCCACCGCGACCTCGGCGGCGCTGCCGAACGAGGCCAGATGCCGTTCCATCCGCCCGGCGAACTCCTCGACCCGGTCCAGCGCGACCGCGCTGAGGATGTCGGCGAGGCTCGGGAAGTAGCGGTAGACGGTCTGCCGGGTCACGCCCGCTTCGGCGGCGACGTCGGAGAGGCTGGTCTTGGCGAGACCGACCCGGTCGATGCAGGCCGTCGCCGCGTCGACGATCCGGCGGCGAGCCTCGCGCTCGGTTCCGGGCGGATTGCCCCGCCATCCGTGGTGCCCCATGCGTCCCATCTTCCCCGAACGGAGAATCTCAGACAGTGGCAGGTGCCCCGCGGCGTACGCGGTACAGCGCGGCCAGCAGCAGACCGGCGGCCACGAAGCAGGCCAGTGTGTACAGACCGTTCCCGACCGGGGTGCCGTCTTCGGTCACGCCGTTCTCCGCGGACAGGTAGCCGGGCAAGGCGCCGAGCCAGAACACGGCCATCCCGCCCAGGTAGACGGCGGGATAAAACCGGGTGAAGGCGGTCAACGGCTCGCCGGGACCTCGGTGCCGGACGAAGACCCAGATGCCCGCGAACCACAGCAACGCCAGCTCGACGCCGAGTACCCAGGCCTGCGCGGTCACGTTCCCGCTGAAGACACTCGACGGGAGGCCGGCGATCGCCATGCTCGGCGGCGTGAGGACACCGGCCACGGCGATGCGTGCCGCGAGCGACCACCCGTGTCGCGAACCGCCTGCCAGCCGCACCACCAGATAGGTCATGGCGCCCATCGAAACGGAGGCGAAGAGCAGCATGCTGTTCATGGGGACCGAATCCAGCGCGGGGTGATTGACGATCCGGTTGTTCCCGTTCCAGGCCCACCAGGTCAGCTGCGGGCCGAGGTGATCGAAGACCTCGTAGAACACCTGACAGGAGAAGGCGACCGCCACCGATCCGATCAGCGCACCCCTGGCGCGGAAGATCCCGAGCGAGCGGACGAGTTCGTAGGCGAGCTGACTGATCATCGGATAGAACGCCACGATGTACAGCGGCAGCCGGTCCCACATGAACTGAACGGTGAACCGGTTGTGGGCGAAGATGAATCCGTACTGCCGCTCGAGCCCGAACCACTCCGGGAAGTACAGCGGCGGTTCGATGACGAAGAGGTAGACCAGCGAAGCGCACCACAACGCCAGGTTGGTCGAATCACCCTGACGGTGACGGCGAATCGCGTGCACCAACGCGAACACGGCGCCGCCGAGGACGAGCAGTTCCAGCAGCGGCATCGTCCAGTGGGCCGCCGCCCACGGTGGGCGGATCGACAGCCAGGGGGAAACGTCGTGGCAGTCGAAGCCGAGACCGCGGGTGACGGCTTCCGCGTCCGGCCCGCATACGGCGTTCATCGGGAGACGGCGGGCTCGGTGGCGCCTTCCGGCGAGTAGTCCGTGACCGGAGGCTCGGCCCGGGCGTCGAAGTCGAAGGGAACCCGGTGCCGCCCGAGCGCGGCCCGGATCCGGTAGCGCACGAGCCCCGCGAGCACACGCGGGTTCGTCATCATGTCCTTCAAGGACTCGTCGAGGTTGAACACTTTCGCGAAGTGCTCGTCGACCACGTCATCCTCGCGGGCGGCGCCGACGATGAGCCTGAACGCCGGGCCGGACACCGCATCGAGCAGGCGGCGCTTCCACTCCCCCGCTTTTTCCGTGCCGACCGCGCAGGCGTAACCCTGATCCCTCGCCATCGCCAGGCTCCACGGCACGTTGAGCAGCTTTCGTTGCGCGGCAAGGAAACGCGCGGAGAATTCCGGTTCGAGGCGGTCGGCGCGCGCGAGGTGCTCGCGCAGCAGCAGCGCCGAACCGGCGGCCGAACTGATGCCTTGTGCGTAGAACGGGTTGAACGCGCAGATCGAGTCGCCGACGAACGCGAGACGTTCCGGCGGGGTGCGGAGCCGGTCGTAACGGCGCCACTTGTTACCCGTCGACCGGGTCAGATGCACCTCGGACGTCGGGGTGGACCGCTCCATCGCGGCCGCGAACAACGGCGCCCGCACCCGGCGGGCCGACTCGACGAACGCCTCCGTGGTGCGCGGCATCTCGAGCCCCCACGAGCCCATGCACGCGATGACGCGGTTGCCCTCGATCGGGAAGAAGTTCACCAGGAACTCGTGCTCGGCCGGATGCGTGCCCTTGTCGGGGGTCGGCATGATCACCAGATGCCGCCACCACCAGGACGGCGGCCGGTCCTCGGGTGAGGGCAGGTCGTACCAGCGCGAGGTGTAGGTGACCTTGGCGTCGAGGGTCCGCACTTCGGGTTCGGGCCAGCCCGCCGCCGCCAGCCAAGCGCTGACCGAGGAACCGCGGCCCATCGCGTCCACCACGAAGTCGGCGTCGACGTGCTCCTCGCCGTCGCGGGTGGAGAACCCGACCCCGGTGACGGCTCCCGCCCGCGCGGCCAGTCCGTTGACGGCGACGCCTTCGCGGATCACGACGTTCGGCAAGGCCCGGACCTTGTCGCGCAGCACGCGTTCGATGAGGATCCGCGAGCCGTAGATCATCGTCATCGCGCTGCGTTTCCGCGCCGACCAGCCCTTCCCGTCGAGATAGGCCGCGTCCATGGACGGCATCAGATGCAGTCCCCCGGCGGCGATGAGGTCGTCTTCGAATCCGGGGAACAGCTCGCCGATCGCGCGGCGGCCGGAGTTCAGCAGGAAATGCGGATGTTTGCTCTGCGGTACCCCGCGCCGATGTTCGGCCTCGGCCGGGAGCTCGTCGCGTTCGAGCACCAGCACCTCGTCGAAGTACGGGGCGAGCGCGCCCGCGGTGCAGAGTCCGGCGGCGCTGCCACCGAGGACGACGGCGGTCTTGCCCAGTCGCATACGGACCAACTCCCAGCGTCATTCATACACATTGACAACGCATGTATGAATGTATGAACGGCGCTGGATGCTGTCAAGGAGCGACCGGGGAGATCGAGCTGCTCCGTCGTGAGCGATTAGGAGGGTCAAGGCCAAGGCGTCTCAGGCACCTTCACACCTTGCCGAGGTACATGAAGGACCTCTTCCTTGCGCCTGGCGCAAGGAAGAGGTCCTTCATGTACCTCGGGAGGGCAAGGTCAGCGGTTCCGAGCCGATCGGGCCTCAGAGGAACTTTCGCAGCACTTCCCGCAGCGCGGTGACGGCGGCGTCGGGCCGGTCCCAGAAGACCATGTGCCCGGCTTCCGGAATCTCGACGAGTCCGGCCGACGGGTTGCACTCGGCGGCTTCGGCCACACCGGCGGCGGTGACGACCGGGCTCTCGCCGCCGTACAGGAAGAAGGTCGGAGCGGGTACCTCCGGCCAGTCGGTGAAGAAGTCCTCCGATTCGAAACCGGCGTGGGTGGCGGCGATCGCGTCACGGGAACACGACGACAGCCAGCGGGCACGCAACTCCTGTTCCCGGCGCGGCCATCGCGGCCAGGACCGGGCCACCTCGTCGGCGTCGGTCCCCCGGCGGGCCTGGTCGAGTTGCCCGAGGAAGGCGTCAAGGGTAGTGGGGTACGGGTCCCGTCCGGGGCCGCTCAGCGGAGGGTCGACCAGAACGGTGCCGCCAAGCCGGGCACGGCCGACGGCGGCGGCCCGCGCGGCGATCCGCGCGCCCATGGAGTGCCCGAGCAGGATCGGGTCGCGCAGATCCAATCCGGCCACGACCGCGTCGACGTCCGCGGCGTAGCTCGCCAGGTCGTAGCCGTGCAGTGGATCCGGCGCGTCGTCGGACAGGCCGCGGCCGCGGACATCGAGTACGAGCGGGCGCACCAGATCGGTGAGTTCCCGTGCCACGAAGTCCATCGTGACGGCCGGGCTGGTGATCCCAGGCAGCACGAGCACCGGGACACCGTCGGGAGGACCGTAGTCGAGCACGTGCAGCCGGACCGGCCCCGATCGCACCCAGCGGCTGGTCGCGGGAACGGTGCCGAGGTCGGTCAGCGCGGGCTGCCCGAGCGTGCGAAGTGGCGCCTTTCCGAGGTAAGCCACCGCATCTTCGACGCTGACGACGTCGGCGTACTTGGCCTGGAGGTCGAACAGTGCGGCGTCGTGCGGTCCCTGGGCACGGTCACCGCAGGCTTCCCGGACGACGAGCGTGTTGAAGCCGGACTGGACGGCGTCGACGGCGGTCGCGCGGACGCAACCCGAGGTGGTGGCGCCGCAAACGACGACAGTGTCCGCGCCCAGGCCCGTGAGGAGAGCGGCCAGTGCGGTTCCGTGGAACGCCGAGGCGCCCTTCTTCAAGACGAAATGGTCGCCCTCACGCTGTTCGAGCCGAGGGTCGAGGGCGATCGCTTCGCTTCCTTCGCGCAGGGCTCGCATCCCGGGTGCTTTCCGGAGCCAGGCGATGGAGTCGCCGTCCGCCTCGGCAGGCGTGTAGCTGATCGCCGTGTAGATCACCGGCACGTCCTGCCGCCGGGCCGCGGCCACGAGGGCGGCGGTCGCGGTCACTTCGGCGGTGAGGTCCGCTCCGGACGGGAAGCCGGGTTCGGTGAATCCACGGGTCAGGTCGACCACGACCAGCGCCGGACGGGATCCGCGGGGCACGCTCGCGCCGAAGCCGGCTCGGTCGTACACGCTGTCGAGGCGTTCATCGACGGGCACGCTGCAACTCCTTGATCAGTTTGTCCTGAGTGCGGATCCGGCCGAGCAGCCAGCCCTGGAACAGCCCGAGCGCCGCGGCGGCCGCGATCGCGCCGTAGCGCTTGACGCTGTCGGGAACCAGCATGGCCAGACCGTCAAGCGCCTCATCGCCTTGCGCGGGAGCGGATTCCGCTATCGTCGCGGGCTCCGCCGTGGCAGGCTGCCGCAACTGGTCGGCGAGATTGCGGGCGAACTGGTCGAGCAGCCGGGTGGACACGGCACCGATCGCGCCCTTCCCGAACTGGGCGAGCTTGCCGCGGATCGACAGGTCGGTGCGCAACTCGATGGTGGCGCCGCCGGGTGCCTCGCGCACGGTCAGCGTGACGTCGGCTTCGGCGTCGCCGTTGCCATGGGCGTCCGCTCCCCTGGCCAGCAGCCGCAGAGTGCGGTCGGCCTCGGTGACATCGGTGAAGCGCACGGTGCCGGCGTATGCGGCGGTGATCGGGCCGACCTTGACCTTGACGCGGCCGAGATAGGCGTCGTCCTGCCGCCCGTCGAGGGTCGCGCCCGGGAGGCAGCCCGCCACCCGCTCGACGTCGTTGATCAGGGCGAAGACCGCGTCGGGCCCGGCCGGTACGGACAGCTGGTTTTCCAGGATCACGCTGTCGCCTCCTTTTCCTTGACGTGGCACCGACGGGTCGCGGTCGCCTCGACCGCGTCCACGATCGTCTGGTAACCGGTGCAGCGGCACAGGTTCGCCGACACCGCCTCGCGGATCTCCTCGCGGCCGGCGTCCGGCCGCTGGGCGAGGAATCCTTCGGCAAGCATGAGGAAGCCGGGTGTGCAGAAGCCGCACTGCAGGCCGTGGTGCTCACTGAAAGACCGTTGCAGGTCGGAGAGTTCGCCGTCGTGGCTCAGTGATTCGACCGTGCGGATCTCGGCGGTTTCCGCTTGTACGGCGAACATCAGGCAGGCCCGCACCGGTTCGCCGTCGACGAGGACGGTGCAGGCGCCGCACACTCCGTGCTCGCAGCCGACGTGGGTGCCGGTGAGCCCGAGGTCGTGGCGCAGGACGTCGAGCAGGGTCTTGCGCGGCTCGACGAGGGTTTCGTGTTCGTCGCCGTTGACGTTCAGGACGATCAGATGCCGGTCGGTCATGATGGGACGCTCATTTCCTCTGGGATCCGCGTTTCGAGCGCGGCGAGCACGGTCTGCGGATGGACGGGGGTCGCGTCGAGTTCGATCCCCGTATGGCGCAGCGCGTCGTTGATCGCGTTCAGCACGGCGGCCGGCGCGCCGATGGTGCCGCCTTCGCCCGCGCCCTTCGCACCGCTTTCCGTGAAGGCGCAGGGTGTTTCGAGGTGCGTGACGGTGATGTCGGGAATCTCCGTCGCGGTCGGGACGAGGTAGTCGATGAAACTGGCGGCCGACGGTTCGCCGTTGCCGGCATAGGTGACCTCTTCGAACAGCGCGCCGGCGATGCCCTGCGCGATCCCACCGCGGCATTGGCCGTCGACGACCTGCGGGTGGATCACGACCCCGCAGTCCTCGACGCACGCGTAGCGCAGGATCCTGATCTGCCCGGTGCCCGGATCGGCCTCGACGACCACGGCGTGGGTGGCGTTCGAGAAAGTCCCGTCGCCGGGCACGTCGAAGCTCGCCGTGGCCGTCAGCGTCGGTTCGACGTCCTTGGGCAGCAGGTGACTGCGCAGGTACGCCACGTCGGCGATCTCCTCGAACGACGCACGCCGCTCCGGCTCGTCGATCTGGACGACGCCGCCGTCGCCGTCGAGGCGGACGTTGTCGGGGCTCGTTTCGAGCAGGTGCGCGGCGATCTTGCACAGCAGCTCGCCGAGTTTCCCGGCCGCGAGGGACACCGCGGAGCCGCCGATCGTCACCGAACGGGAAGCGAAAGTCCCCCATCCGTAGGCGATGCGCTCGGTGTCGCCCTGACGCAGTTTGACCTGGTCGAGGTGCAGCCCCAGCCGGTCGGCCACGATCTGCGCCAGCGTCGTCTCGTGGGACTGGCCGTGGTTCATGGTGCCGCTGGTGACGACGACGGATCCGGTGGTGTCCATGCGGATTTCGGAGATGTCGAAGCCGGGGACCACGGCCATCTTCCGCTTGGCGAAGGCGCCGGATCCGTAGCCGGTCCGCTCAGAGAAGCAGCAGTAGCCGATGCCGATGTGCCTGCCCTCGGCGGCGGCACGGTCACGGGTCTCGTACCAGCCCTCGTCGCGGAGCGTGGCTTCGGCCAGTTCCAGCGACTCGCGATAGGTACCGGGGTCATAGGTGATGCCGTTGACGCCGGTGTACGGGAACTGGGTGATCACGTTGCGCCGCCGGATCTCGACGGGGTCGAGGCCGAGTTCCCGTGCCGCGCGTTCCATGACCCGTTCGATCGCCATCACGTACTGCGGACGGCTGACGCCGCGATAGGGCGCGGTCGGCGCCTTGTTACTGGTAATGGCGCGGGCGCGGACCCGGTACTCGGGCACCTGGTACACGCTCGGCATTTCGGCCGACGCCATCAGCGGCTCGATCCCCGCCGTGAACGGGTAACAGGAGTACGCACCCATGTCGCAGACGACGTCGACGTCCAATGCGGTGATGCGGCCGTCCCCGTCGAACGCCGCCAAGGTGCGGTAGCGCTGCTCCCGTGCCAGGAAGCCGGCGGTGAGCGCCTCCCGGCGGTCCTCGATCCACTTCACCGGCCGGTTCAGCCGCCGTGCCGCCGCCGCGACCGCGATCTCCTCCCGGCCGACCACGCATTTCTGCCCGAAGCCGCCGCCCATGTCCGGAACGGTGACCCGCACGGTGCGTTCGGGGACCCGCAGCGAGCGGGCCATCGCGGTGCGCACCTGATGCGGCACCTGGGTGCACATCTGCACGAGCAGCTGGTCGTCGTGATCGTCCCAGGACGCGACCACTCCGCGTGTTTCGAGCGGGAGCGCGTTCTGCCGCCCGCTCTTCGTGACGACCTCGACCACGCAACCGCCGTCCGCGCGGGCCGCCTCGAACGCCGCGCCGACACCGGGAGTGTCGAACATGGACACGTCGAGCAGCACGTTGCCCGGCGCCTCCTCGTGCACGAGCGGCGCCCCTTCGGCGAATGCCGACTCCTCCGAGACGATCGCCCCGAGCGGCTCGTAGCCCACGATCGCGGCCTCGACACCGTCCTCGGCGCTGTACGGGTCGCGCGCGATGACCAGTGCCACCGGTTCGCCGGTGAACCGGACCTTCTCCCTGGCGAGGATCGGCATCGCGGTCGGCGAGAACTCCTCGGGCGGGCGGTCGAGCAGCGCGACGATGTCACCGAGCTCGAGATCCGCCGCCGTGTAGGCGGCCACGACGCCGTCGACCGCCAAGGTGGCCGACAGGTCGATCCCGGAGATCGTGCCGTGCGCGACCGTCGAGCGGACGAACGCCGCGTGGAGCATCCCGGTCAGCTGGATGTCGTCGACGAACCGGCCCCGGCCGCTGAGAAAGCGGGGGTCTTCGCGCCGGGGCACCGATGCCCCGACCCACCGGCCGTTCCGCCCGTCGAATCGCGGAGTCATCGCGTCGCTCCTTTCTCCCACGCCTGGCCCAAGGCCTTGGCGACGAGGGTTCGCGTCAGCTGTCGGCGGTAGGTACCGCTGCCCGCCGCGTCATCGGGAGGGTCGATGGCCGCCGCCGCGGCCTCCCCGCACGCGGCGAACAGCTCCGGCCCTGGAACGCCTCCGGTGAGCAGGAACTCGGCCTCGGGAACCCGGATGGGTGCCGGAGCCACGCCACCGAGCACCACACGTCCACCGGCCAGCGGAGCACGATCATCAGGGCCCGCGTCCAGGCTGACCGCGGCGTCGACGATCGCGAAGTCACCGTGGCGGCGGGCGAACTCGGTCAGCGCGGCCCGGGGCGCCGGACGGGTGAAGCGCACGGCCGTCACCACCTCGTCCGGTTCGACGGCCGTGCTGTAGAAGCCATGGAACATCTCCCCCGCCGGGATCTCGCGGCGACCGCCCGGACCTTCGGCGACGATCACCGCGTCGAGCAGCAGGGCGAGCAGGCACCATTCCGCGGTGGCGTCGCCGTGCACGATGCTGCCCGCCACCGTGCCGCGGGAGCGGATCGGCAGATGCCCCACCCATCGCATGGCGCGGGACAGCACGGCGAAGTCCGGTCCGAGCGCGGAGACCTCCACTGTCCGATGGGTGACCATCGCCCCGATGGTGAGCCCCGAATCCGTATGGCTGAAGGAGTTCAGTGCCGGATCCCGGCGCAGCGGGCCAAGGTCGACCAGAGCCGTCGGCCGGGCGAGCCGGAAGTTCATCATCGGCATCAGGCTCTGTCCACCGGCGATCAGCTTCGGATCCTCGCCTGCCGCGGCGAGCTCGCCGAGCAGGCCGACGGCGTCGGAGACGTCGTGCGCCCGGTGATAGCGGAACGCGGCGGGCTTCACGGGGCCGGAGCCGAGGTCGTACCGGTCGCGGGCTCCGCCGGGTCGACGATCCGGTCGAGTTCGCGCCCCCGGGTCTCCGGCGCGCCCATCATCATGAACACGACCGCCGCGACCACGAGCAGCCCCAGCACGGTGAAGGTCAGGGGCAAGCCGAGCACCGGCCACAGGACGCTGCCGAACAGCAACGGCGCGAAGCCGGTGATCGCCCGGCTCGACGAAGACGCCCAGCCGAATCCGGAGGCACGGAGTTCGGTCGGATAGAGCTCGGAGACGTAGGCGTACATCACCGGGATCACCACGAGGGCGAACAGGCCGAACGCGCCGATCGCCACGACCGCCGCTGTCGGTGTGTCCAGCAGCAGCGAGAACACGACCAGAGACAACGCCGTGACCGGTCCGGCGATCGCGATGATCCGTTTGCGGCCGACCTTGTCGACGAGGAGCACCGCGATCGCGACGCCGACGATGCCGGTCGCGTTCATGAGCGCGGTCGACGCGAAGGCGGCGATCTCCCCGAATCCCTGCGCCCGCAGGATGGACGGCATCCAGCTGAGCGCGGCGTAGTAGACCAGCATGACCGTGATGAACAACGACCACGCGACACCGGTGATCCGCGGGTTGAACGCCCACACCCGGCGAAGCTGATCGAACGCCGCCGCGAGCGCGCCACCGCGCGTGTCCTCCACCACCGCGGGCGGGATCGTGTACGGCTCGGGGGCCGCTCCCGTACGGCGGACGAGGTCGTCGATGACGGTCCGTGCCTCCGCCTCACGTCCCTTGCGCACCAGGTACAGCGGTGACTCCGGGATGCCGCGCCGCACCCAGAACAGCAGCAGCGCGGGCAGGATCATCAGCACCAGCATCCAGCGCCAGTTCCCGGAAACCGGGACCAGCAAGGTCGCGGTGACGGCGGCCAGCGTCGTGCCGACCGGCCACCAGCCGTCCATCGCCGAAAGCACCCGCCCGCGATGGCGGCGTGGTGAGAACTCGCTGACGATCGCGTAGTCCACCGGGATGCATCCGCCGAGCCCGATGCCCGCCAGGAACCGCAGCAGCAGGAACGATTCCACGTTCGGCGAGAGCGCGCCGAGCACGGAGAACAGTGCGAACAGCAGGAGCGTCACGCTGAACGCCCGCTTCCGGCCGATGCGGTCCGCCACCGTGCCCCAGATGACCGCGCCGACGGCCATGCCGATCAGATTGGCCGTCGCCACCAGTCCTTTCTGTCCGGCGGACAACCCGAATTCCGCCCCGACCAACGGGGTGAGGAATCCGTTCAACGCCACGTCCCAGGCGTCGAACATGTAGCCGAGGCCGCCGATGAGGAAGATCTTTCCTTGCACGCTCCAACGCCAGGGCAGGTCCTGGACGATCTGATCTCCAGTGCGCATGAATGGCTCCGTCGCGCCGGCCAGTCCGCTCCTCAGCGAGCGAACTGGTAATGGATGGACTCGGTGTCGGGATCGGTGAGCGGGCTGCCGTTCCACAGCCAGTCGTAGGAGACGTCGGATTCGCCGTCGAACCGACGCAGCTTCTCGTCCCGCTCGCGCTGCTCGGGACCGTCGGGCAGGTGGTAGAAGTCCATGTTCTGCAGTGACGCGTCCTGCACCATGCCCGCGTGCTTGGCGCGCCGGTCCACGTACCGGATCAGGGCGCCGTCGATCCCGTCGCGGGCGACCCGCCCCAGCTCCTCGGCGAGCACCGCGGCGTCCTCCATGGCCTGGGACGCGCCTTGTGCCTGGTAGGGCAGCATCGCGTGGCAGGCGTCGCCGAGCAGGGCGATCCGGCCGTCGACCCAGACGGGATCACGGCGACGACGGTACATCGCCCACACCGAGACGTCCTCGTCCTTCGCCTTGGCCAGCATGGCCGGGACGCGGTCGTCCCAGTCGCGGTATTCGGCGGCGAGTTCGGCGGCGGTGGCCGGACCGCTCCAGTCCCTGGCGACCGCGTCGGTGCACGGCACGATCGCGACCACGTTGAGGTACTGGCCGCCGCGGATCATGTAGTGCACCAGGTGCTTGTTCGGGCCGTACCAGATCGTGGAGTGATAGCGGTCGACCAGGAACCGGGTGGTGGGGTCCTGTGCGATCAGGTCTCCGGAGATCAAGGCGCGATAGGCCATCTCGCCGGAGAACTCCAGGGTGTCGTCGAATCCGGCGAGGTCACGCACCGCCGACCGGATGCCGTCGGCGCCGATCACCACGTCACCGGCGAACCGTCGACCGTCGGCGGTGAGCACAGCGGGCCGCTCCGGTTCACTACGGTCCAGGTCGGTCACACGCGCGCCGGTCGCCACCTGCACCACCGGACCGGGAACCTCCGGATCCAGGCAGGCGTCCAGCAGCACTCCGTGCAGGTCGGCGCGGTGGTAGTGCCAGTACGGGGCGCCGTACTGGTCGATCACGCGCCCGCCGAGCGGCAGCTGGGCGATGATGCTCCCGTCGGCCCAGCGACGGCGAACCTGGTCCTGCGGCTCGGTCCGCACCCGTTCCAGCCGGGCACGCAGGCCGAGCCCGATGAGGATCCGGCTCGCGTTCGGCGCGGTCTGGATCCCCGCGCCGATCTCACCGAGTGCCGGCGCCGCCTCGACCACGGTGACCCGAAGTCCTCGCTGCCGCAGGGACAGCGCGGCGCACAGCCCGCCGAGGCCGCCGCCGACGACGATGACCTCAAACGACTGACTCGCGGCCATGCCCGCCTCCCGTCTTCGTCAATTCCCCAGCACCACTGAGCAGCCGCCCGGCGCCCGGCACCCGGGGCTCGACCCCGAGTTCGGACAGGATCCGGAACGTCGTGGCGGTCGCCGCCGACAGGACCGGGATCCCGATTTCGTCCTCCACCGGCTGGATCGCCGACAGCGACGGCATCTGGACACAGGCGGAGAGCACCAGCGCGTCCACATCGGACAGGTTCAGCCTCCGGTGGTGCTCCCGCAACCCGGCCGGATCCAGCCGTGCCACGGCGAGGTTGTCCGACACCTCGAGCGACAGCGCGTCGGCCACCTCGATCCCCGCGTCCTCGATGTAGTCCACCACCGCCTGGGTGAGCGGCTTCAGATACGGCGTGATGATCGCGACCTTGCGGGCACCCAGCGCACGGATACCCGAGAGCAGCGCACCGGCGCTGGACACGACCGGCGCGTCGGAGCCCTCGTCGCGCAGCACGCGCTCGATGTCGGCCTCGGCGGCGCAGTGATAGCCGGGCCCCTGGGCCATGATCGCCACCAGGCACGCGGTGGCCACCACATCCGGCCGGGCGTCGGCCAGTTCGGCCGCCGCCCGGCCCGCCTGCGCGTTCATCGCCCGCAGTTGTTCCGGTTCGACGTGCTTCATCCTGGCCCGCGCGGAATGGAAGACGAACCGGTCCCCCGGCTCGGCCTCTTCCCTGGCACGCAGCATCCTCGGCAGCTCGGTCTCCATCGTGAGGTTCGAGCTGGGGACGATCATCCCGATGTGGTGGTCGCTCATCGACGACCCGCCGGACGCATCTCGGCCACGGTCAGCTCACCGTTGTCGACGATCAGTTCGTCGTCCAGGTACAGGGAATTACCGCGCATCGGGATGTCGAAGTGGCACGGGGTGTCGTTCGGGCCGCCGAGCTCGTTGTTGGGGCCGATGGAGAACATCACGTTGCCGTAGAAGCTGCGCAGCTCCATGCCCATTCCACCGGGGAACTGGGTCAGCCCGTGCCAGTGCGCACGCTCGTCGAGCCCCCAGCCCACGTGACTCATGCCGTAGCCGCGGGGGTCTTCGAAGCTTTCGATGTAGGACCGCAGCAGGTCGGCGTCCAGCCCGGACGATCCGGCACCGCCGCGGATGTCCCGGATGAAACCCTGCTCGATGGTGATTTCCACCGGCGTCTGTACGTAGGTGTTGAACGGCAGCAGGACATCCCCCGGTGACAGCACGATCTTCCCGTCGACGCC
The DNA here is from genome assembly GCF_003947325.1 of Amycolatopsis sp. WAC 01375. Lineage (NCBI taxonomy): Bacteria > Bacillati > Actinomycetota > Actinomycetes > Pseudonocardiales > Pseudonocardiaceae > Amycolatopsis > Amycolatopsis sp. WAC 01375. The sequence goes on along the minus strand of NZ_QHHW01000044.1, from coordinate 96,958 downwards.
GTCGTCGGCGCCACCGGTGAACACGAACGCCGCCGGCCAGTGGTCCCAGCGGCCGGGGGTGTCGGTGTAGCCGTACTCGGACAGCGTCGGGTAAACGCCCAGCTGATAGGTGACATCGGTACCCGCCGGACTGGTGATCCGCATGGTGCCCGCCTTGGCGAGCAGCTCGGCCCCGATCTCCACCCGCTCCCGCAGTTCCTTCGTCGGCATGAGCCGGGCCAGCAGCTCGGGCGGCTCGACCGCGGTGAGGATGCGGGTGCCCGCGTCCTGAATGGCGAACTGTTCCTTGCTGAACAACAGGAACGTGCAGTCGACCACCATGTCCACGCTCTTGAGCGCCTCGACCGCGAGCGGGATGTTCCCGAGACCCGAATCCCCCACGGCCCAGGCGCCCGCCGCGCTGACCGGCGAGGGCAACCGCATGTGGTAGGCCGAGGCACCCAGCTGCTGGGCGGCCCACAGGAAAGCGTCGGCGTACTCCGCCCGCTCACCGCCGCGGGTCAGCACCACCACGGTCTCACCCTCGTGCACCCCCGAGAAAGTCAGCTGGCGCAGGCAGATGTCGTTGAACAGGTTCTGATCCATCGTTGACCACCTCCACATTAATCCGAGCACGTATTATCCGGATGCGCAAGAGTTGCGCCTGGATTCGTGCTCCCGCAACGCATTGGGCCGACACTCATCCGAACACGTACTATCCGGATACGCAAGGGCTTGCGGGGACAGGCTTCGGCAAGGGATGGCCGTGAGCGACCGTCCGGACACGTAGGATTACCCGGGGGCCCGGACAGCGGGTGAAACAGACGAGGGAGAACAACGATGGGTGAACCGGCGCGTACGGGCCGGCGCAGGGAAGACACGCCGGCCGTCACTCCCGCGCCACCCTCCGACCTGCTGGCGGCCCCGGGCTACGGCGCCCGCCGGCTGTACCAGGCGTACCTCGCCGCGTGGAACCGGCACGTGGATCCGGTCCTGACCGGTCCGCAGTTCGCGGTCCTGTCCGCGGTCCGTGCCTATCCCGGGAGCGACCAGAGCTCACTGGCAGGCGCCGTCGCCCTCGACACCTCGACGATGGCCGATCTGTGCCGCAGGCTCGAGCGGCGAGGCCTCATCCAGCGCGTCGAATCCCCGCACGACGCGCGCCGCAAACTGCTCTCGCTCACCGACGAGGGCAAGTCCGTCCTGACCCAAGTCAACCGACGCGCCCGCAGGCTCGACAAGGCGCTCCTCGACGGCACCGACGGCGACATCGACATGGCCGCGCTGCTCAACGCCCTCGGCGCCCACTGGGAACGGATCGCGTCGGTCGACAAACTGCGCTGACCCGGCCTAACGCCGTGAGGGCCTCCTTGCCCACCTTCGAGGTAGGCAAGGAGGCCCTCACGGCCACTGTCCCGTTGACGTCACACGCGTGCTTGGAGCCGGATCACGCGTGTCCGGTCCGACGGCTCAGCAGCCCGCCGGTGAGCACGGTGGCCGGCGGGGCGGGTTGCCGTCGATGACGTCCGGTTGCCGGTCGACGTGGACGGCCGCGGCCCGCGGGCCGAGCACGGCGACGTCCAGGGTGCAGGCCTCCAGCCAAAGGGGCTTCAGGACGCCGGCCTGACGGCAGACGTTCTCGGACTGGATGCGGACCGAGTAATCGAGGTTGCTCGCGAAGAACGGCGCTGTCGGGTTACCCGTCGACACCGCGGCGCAGGGCCGCAGCAGGGACGCGGTGGACGCGACCCGCCAGCTGTTGCCGAACGTGTAGAGGTCCCCGAACGCGATCGGAGTGCGGAACCGCGTGCCGTCCTTGGCTTCCAGCAGGGTGGGGCTGTCGTCCGGATTGCCGAGCAGGCCACGCACCCTGGTCGGCCAAGTGCCGAGGGAGACCTCCAAGTCCGTGTAACCCGCGTTCGCGGTGACGTGGATGCCGTTCCCGTCCTTGTCCGTCACGGTGTACACGTTCGCGGCCCGCTTGATGTCCACCCCGGTCGGCAGCGACAGGGATCCGCCGGACGCCAGCTCGGTCGGGCGGCCGTCCACCATGAGGCGCGTTCCGTCGCACATCGCGACCTGTGTGGTGCCCATCCTCGTCGCGACCGATCGGTTGACCGAGGTGTTCGGCCACGACGGAGCACCGGACACCTTGCGGGTCTGCACCTCGAACGCACTGCCTACCTGCGCCTCGACGAAATCGCCCGAAGCCTGGAAGTCGTAGGCCAGCCCGGCGAACGTGACTTCGTGGGTGTCACCGATGGCCACGGCCGAGGCACAGGGTCTCCCCGCGCCGAGCCCTCCGGCGGGGAGTTTCTTTTGCCGGAAGACCAACGCCGGCTTGGTTCCGGTCGGCAGCGGCGGGGGTGCTATGAAGGACAAGTTGTTGGCTTCGTTACTGAAGCCGGTGGAGATGCACTTGGGCCTGGCCGTGCCGCCGTATTCGAGCTGGGTGCGGGTGTTGAACTCGGCGTTGGTGTTGAACACGGCGATGGATTCGTCGTCGTAGCCGTACACGTTGAACTCGACGTCCTCCCACTGCGACCCGATCACGAGTTCGCGGGCGGTCACCACGGCGACGATGGACCCGTCGACGGTGAACACGGCCGCGTCGTGGGGTCCGTTCGCGCTGCCGGTCAGCTTGTACCTCGGCATGCTGCCGGTCACGAGTGGCATGTTCGGAGTGGGCATCCCGGCGCTCTTCTTGTAACAGCTGTCGACCAGTTTGGGCTGCCAGCCGGCCGGGCACGGCGCGCCGTACGACCGCAGCCAGTACCTGATGGACAGCTCACCGCCGGTTCCGTTGTTGGCGAAGACGAACTGCATCCAGCCCTGGCACAGCGGCTTGTCACCGCACAGCGGGGTCCCGAATTCGTTGGTGTTGAGCTGGAGTGTGTAGGCGTCCTTGGTCTCCGGCGGCGTGTTGGCCGCCACGAAGGACGTCACACTGGTCACGTTCTTGACCGTGCCGTTGTCGAACGAGCCGGTCGCCTGCTGGACGGCACCGGCGGGCGTGCGCGCGATGACACCGAAGTCCCCGCCCGCCATCAGCATCGGGGGCGTGTCCGCTCGCGCCGCCATCGGCAGCAGAAGAATCCCGATCGCGGCCATCGCCGCCGTGCGTCTCTTTCCGCGTATTCGCGATAATCGGCTCGTCACCTGATTCCCTTTCATTCGTTTCAGCATTGAGCGAGAAGACTGTCCTCCCAGGTCCACACACCCGGTTGCTGCTGGACTTCCCCATGCCAGAACCGGAATGTGTACGGAGTCGGGATCAAGGTGCCGACCTGGCTGCGGATCTGACCGATGAAGTGATAGGTGGCGATTTTCCCGTTCTTGATCTCCGAGTACGTTCCCGGCGACGTGCAAGCCGGCTGCCCGGCCAACGCTTGCGGCTGCATGCCGACCACAGGGAAAAGCAACGGCGAAGGCGGATCGCAGCGGGCACGATCGGCCGCATCGAAGCGGTACTGGCCGTTCACCACTTTCTCGTGCAGCCAGTACACCATCCTGCCCGAGCCGACGGGCCGGGAACCGACCCGCCAATGGGTCGAGTAGGGCGCGACGCCGTCACTGAAGCTGCCGGTGATCGTGCACCGCCAGTTCTGCGCGGCTTGCGCGGGCGCCACTCCCGTCACGATTCCGAGTACGACGACCATCACCGCGACAATGCCGAGTTCGCGTTTCATGGAGCAGATCCTGGGGTATTCAGCCGAAACGTCGGCCGGTCTCGCACCGATCCTGCTCCTGGCACCGCCGACCGGGTAAGCTCCGAATTCGCCCATTCGGCCGTGGGTGAGAATGCCCATCGATTCTGCGGCCATGCGGGCTAGTGTGACCGGGCCGACGAACCAGTAGAATCCGTTTCGTGGTCTCGACCGGGGGGTCCAGCACGGGGCACGGCGACCTCGCCGAGATCCTGGGGGCACAGGTCGTCTGGTGGCAGCTCGGTTTCCGGACACGCCGGGCGGTGATCCGGCAGGCGCGAAAGGGAAACCGCTTCCCCGACCCGGAGATCTGGGCCGTCGCGCTGGGTTGGGCACGTCATTGGCTGACCGCGCCACGCTGGTGGCGCCGGGTGCGGATCGCGGGCGCGACCGTCCTCGCCATCTTGTACCTTTTGGCGCTGGCGGGCGAATGGGTGGGAGCGGACCCGTTCGTCGCGTTCAATGGCGCGCTCGCGGTCTGTTTGCCGCCGGCCGCGGCTTGGGCCACCAGGCAAGCACGTGTCGCCAGGATGCTGGTCGCCTTGGCTCCCGGCCCGCGACCGGAGGGGCCGTCCACCCGGGCGCTGGCGATCCGTACCTCTGGCCTGTTGCTTTCGGTCGGACTCGCGGCGGGCGTGGTCGTCGTGGCCGTCGCCCACCAGCACCCCGAAGGCCGCTTCTGCCCTCCCTTCGCCGTCGACGCTCCGGTCCGCGATTGGTTGCGGCACAACGACGGTCAAGTCGGGGTGGGTTGCCCCGCCGGTGACACCCGCAGTGGCGTCGGCGGCGTGCGCTACACGCCGTGGAACGCGCCGAACCGAGGAGTCAGGTTCGGGCCCGACTACGTGATCTACGGCCCGCGCTCCGACCGTCTCACGGTGATGCCGATGGCCATCTTCACCGTTTGGGCCGCCGAGGGCGGGCCGTCGGGGCGGCTCGGTGAACCGATCGACGAGTCGGCGGATCATTCGGTCTGCTACGTGAATTTCCGCGGCGGCGCGATCGTGCTGCCCGTCGGCGGAGCACCACTCGTCTACATTGGACAGCGCCGGTCCGTCGCCCGCGAATCCGGCGGCCCCTGCGAAGTCCTCGACTGGCCCTGCATCACGACGGCCTCCGCGGCGGGCGCGGGTATCCGGCTGAGCTGGCGGTATCAGACCGCCGACGCGTTCAACGTCGCCTGGTGGCCGGAAAGCGACCCGGCACGGTCACGCGTGGAACGCGAAGTCGCAGGCTACGAACTCACCGTGCCCGGCCTGACCGCGGCGACCACCTATCTGGTGGAGGTCCAAGCATGCGAGAAGCATTTGGTGCGCCGCTCGACCTGCACGAGGTTCTCGCCCCCAGTGATCGTCAGAGTGCCGTAGATGCCGGAGGGCCCGAGACATCCGACGCCGATCCTGCTGGTGCTCGCCCTGCGCTGGCTGGCGTTCGGCTGGATGCTGATCGTGGCGTTGATCAGCGGGCAGATCCAGCGGCCCGTCGAAGCGGGGATCGCGCTGCTCGCGACCGGTTGCTGGACGGCCTGGCTCACGATGGCCGGAATCCGGCGGATGCGGCCGGTGCTCGCGATGGACGTGGCGGTGGCCATCGCGCTGACCGTGGCGTACGGCCATATCCACCCTCCGCACGCGATGCTGACCGAGCACCCGTCCTTCATGGGCGCGTATCCGGCCGCGGCGGTCGCGGCCTGCGGAGCCGTCTACGGACCGCGCGGCGGCTGTACGGCCGGGCTGATCCTCGGCTTGTCCCTGCCGTTCGCCTACGCCGCCAACGAAGTCGCGCTCGACAGGCTTTCCTTCCTCCAGGTGCTGGCCATGATCGGCGGAGGGCTCTCCTACGTCTTGCTCGGCGGCACGATCGGGGCGGCCGCCCGCCAACTCGACGCACTGCACGAACGGGCGAACCGTGCCGGGCTGCGAGCGGCGCGGATGGCCGAGCGGCAGCGGATCGCCGCCCAGATCCACGACGACGTGTTGCAGGAACTCGCCCGGCTGCGCGCGAACATCCGGGAAGCCGGGCCGGCGTGGGCCAACGTCGCGGAGGGGATCGCCCGGCAGGAGTCGGCCCTGCGGGGCCTGGGCGGCGCCGAACCCGATCCACCGCCACCCGGCGTCATGTCGCTGCGTGCCCGGCTGGCAGAACTCGCCGAACACCACGACGACGTCGTGGTCCGGCTCATCGCCGCCGGCCCGTTCCTGCTGCCCGCGGGGATGGCCACCGAGATCTCCGCCGCGGTCGCCGAACTGCTGACCAATGTGGTCAAACACGCGCGGGCGCACCACGTCTGGCTCACCGTGCTGCCCGACGGCGGCGGCATCACGGTCACCGTCCGCGACGACGGTGTCGGTTTCCCGCCCGATCAGGACACGAGCGGGCTCGGCCTGCGGCTTTCGGTGAAGGCCAGGGTGCACCGGATGGCGGGCGGCGTCCGTATTCGCAGCAGTCCCGGCCACGGCACCGAGGTGGAGCTACGTATCCCGAAGGGAAACGACCATGCGTGAGACCCGGATCCGCGTGCTCATCGTGGAGGACCACCCGATCACCCGCGACGGTGTCCGAAATGGACTGGAGCGCGACGGCAGGGCGATCGTGGTGGCCGAGGCGGCCGACGTGCCGACGGCGTGCCGGATGGCCGATCAGGTGCGGCCCGACGTCGCACTGGTCGATCTGAGTCTGCGCCCCCACCCCGAAGAACCCACTGGCCGCGGCGTCGGCCTGATCCGCCACCTGCGGCAGCGCCAGCCCGAAGTGCGGGTTCTCGTGCTTTCCCAGGCGGGCCCGGAGGAGTTGCTGGCCGCGATCCAGGCGGGCGCGCACGGCTGCGTCGGCAAGGCCGCCACCTCGGCCGAGCTGACCGACGCGGTCGCCGCCGTGCTCACCGGGCCGGTGCTCCCCGCCGAACTCGCGGCGCATCTGATCGGCGAGCTGCACCGGGACGCCCGGCCACTCACCACCCGGGAACGCGACGTGCTGCGCTGCCTCGCGAACGGCTACGACAACCGGGAGATCGCCGCGCAGCTGCGCATCGCCGTGCGTACCGTGAACCGCCATCTGGAGAACATCCGGGACAAGCTCGGCCGGACCCGGCGCTCCGATCTGATCCGCATCGCCCGCGCCCAGCTGCTGCCCTGGAATTCCCGTTGAGGGAACTCCGGCTGGTCACTACGGTCCCTGGCATGACCGCCGATGAGTTCGTGCCGAGAGGTTTCATCCCGCCGACCTCACTCGTCACCGACCGGTTCCACCTGGAACCGCTGGGGCCACACCACAACGCGGCCGACCATGCCGCCTGGATGTCGAGTATCGAGCAGATTCGCGCCACTCCCGGCTATCCCGACGGGAACTGGCCGCCACCCGAAGGCATGACCCTCGAGGAGAACCTCGTCGATCTACGCCGTCACGCCGACGACTTCGCACGCCGCACCGGTTTCACCTTCACCGTCCTCAGCCCGGACGACGGCGACGTCATCGGCTGCGTCTACCTGTATCCCACGGCCGCCGAAGAGTGGGACGTCACGGTGCAGTCCTGGGTTCGGTCCGACATGGCGGAGCTCGACGCGGCACTCGCCGACGCCGTCGCGCGCTGGCTCGCTTCGGAGTGGCCATGGAAACGCGTGGACCGCTGCGGCCGCTAGGCCGTAAGACGCTCTTCGAAAGTCCGCGCAGGCTCTTCCGGTTCCAGTGAGATGGGGCAGGTGTGGGGTCGAGGGGGATCCGCTCGCGGCCGCAGGGGTCCCCGACGTTGCGAAAGTGGCTTTCGCAACCCGCCACCTTCGCCTTACCCCTCTCCAGTAGGGTCTCCAGGAAATCGCCACCAGGCGAGGAACACCTGACTGGGGAGTCGAAGTGAAGAAGATCGGAGCGGCCGCGATCGTGGCTGGAACCGTACTGGGCACCGCGATCGCGGGAGCCGGTGCGGCCAACGCGGCCGGCGGTGCGGGGCCGAAGGAGTGTTACACGGCTACAAGCTGCTCACTCGCGTCGGGGTTCTTCCCCGGCGGGACCATTCACGTGGATCTCGAAGCGACCGCGGCACCCGGCTCGCCCGACCACTGGTTCAAGTGGACGATCGGAAACTGCTCGGGCGGTGGCTACATTCACGCGCCGGCGAAGACGGAGTCCTGCGTGCTGCCTGCCAGCTACTACACGCTGACCGTCGGCCCCTTGCAGTACCCGGTGAACTGGCGGATCGGCATTCGCTGGGACCACTGATTCATCTGCGTGTGATGGCCCTTTCCTCGGCTGCGCTGAGGGAAGGGCAATCCTCGCTACGTTTCGACACCTCGCTGCCCGAGCTGGGTACCGATCAGGAAGACGAGCGCGACCCGCCCAGCGTCCGCGACGGTTTGGGGAAGGCGACACCCAGCACGTCCACGGTCTCCAGGTCCGTCCCCCGCATGCGGCATCCTCCTCGCGCTCGGTGACTTGTGGATCTCCCCGCGCGCCGGAACCCCTCACCACCTCAAGAGGTGACGGAGTCGATCAACCGGTTGTACCGGAGCCTCAGCGCGCGTTCGAGAGCGGAGAGGAAACCCGCCACCGTGAGCGTGATCTTCGCCCATTTCGGCAGCACCAACGGCGAGGTGAAGGTCCCGACGTGTTCGGCGACAACGGGGATCTTGGTGACGGCCTCCGCGCCTTGGAGCAGGCCGAAGACGAGCGCGATCAGCAGGATCACGAGCGAGACCGCCCCGATCGCGGCGCTGGTCCGGGGGAACCGCCGCCCGAACCTCGCCCGCAGTCCTTCCTGCGAACGAGGGTGAGGCCGCAGTGCCCGCTCGTCGCCGTGCTCGGGGACGAAGTGCATACGCTTCAGCCCGACCGCGCTGGTGGCGACTTCGACGACGCCGCCCGGTACGGGGAACGCCGCGGGAAGGTTGGACCGGAAGAGCTGGACGCCGTCCCGGTACAGCGCTGCGGGGCTCTTCCCGGCCGCGTCTTCGTGCTGCCTCCGGGTTTTGGCGTCGGCGAGGTACCGGACGTCGACCGCGTAGAGGTGTGCTTCGTGATCGAGGAAGAACAGCGAACGGGAGAAGAGCTGCCACCGGCGGTACTCGGCCAGCGGGGATCCGTCCCCGGACCTGACCCTGGAGAGCTGCCACCGTCGTTTGAGTTTCTTGACCATCGTCAGGACATCGCTTCCGGTGGGTTGAGGCCGAGGAGGGCGTTCACGCGCTGCAAGACGTCCAGCTGGGCCGGGTTGTACAGATCCACCACGCCGTGGAGGACGACCGGTGTGGTGAGGGCTTTCCACGTCTTCGCGTCCAGCAGTCCGGGCTGGGCTTCGTACTGGTCGCGGGCGATCGGCGCGAAGGCCTCGGCGACACGCTGCCTCGTCGCGTCGTCGGCGTCCGCGGGCAGCTCGTCGAACTCCTTCTGGACGGCAGGCCGGGAGGCCGGTTGCAGCGCGTGCAGGGAGGCCATCGTGGCCGGGTCCAGCACCGTCGAAAAGATCATCATCAGTGATCGCTCCTCCTCCGGCATGCCCTCGACGTTGCCGTCGAAGCCCGGTGGCAGGTCCACCAGGCTGCGGCGGCGCAGGATCAACGCCAGCTCGTCGCGCATCCGCTGCTGCCGTTCGATACTCGCCCGCAGTTCCTCGTCCAGGGCGCGCAGCGTGTGCTCCGCGCGCTCGTCCGAGTCCGCCATCGCCGGGATCGCGGACAGCGGCACCCCCAGCTCCACCAGCCGCCGGATCCGCAGTAACCGGACCAGATGCTCGACGCGGTACCGCTTGTACCCGTTGTGTGCTCGTTCCGGCTCGTCGAGCAACCCGATCCGGTGGTAGTAGCGGACGGTCTTCAGCGTCGTGCCGGCCAGGTCCGCCAGCTCCCGTGTGCTCCAGGACATCCCCCGCATTGGACACCGTGCCCTCGGGGCATGGTCAAGCCGCTTGACCATGCCCCGAGGGCACGGCCTCGAATACGCCCGTCGTTGATCACATCGATCGGGGAAAGATGACGAGACGGAAGCGAGCCGCGGCACTGGCCGTGGTCCTCGGCCTCGCGGGGCCGCTGTTCGCGGCGCCCGCCGGGGCGGACGAGACCGGCGGCGCGGCGAGGTGTGCTCATGCTGAACCTGGGCGGTCCGGGTGGGTCGGGGCTGTCGTTCCCCGCGGATCTCGCCTCGCACGGCATGCCCGCGAGTGTCCTGGACGGCTACGACGTGATCGGCATGGACACCAGAGGAATCGGGCATTCGACCCCGGAGAGCTGCGGGTTCACGGCCGAGCAGGAGTACATGGCAACATCCCGCCGTACGCGGTGGACGAAGCGGCGGTCGCCGAGCAGGCGAAGATCGCGAAAGCGATGGCCGCACAGTGTGCCGCGAACGACAAGGGCGGCAGGCTGCGGCATATCTCGACGGCGAACATGGCGAGGGACCTCGACCGGATCCGGGCCGCGCTCGGCGAGGAGAACGCCGGCTTCCTGGGATACTCGTACGGTTCCGCGCTCGGCGCGGCGTACGCCTCGATGTTCCCCGAAAAGTCCGACCGGATCGTGCTCGACAGCGAGGTATGGGCAGACGGCGCTGTGGTGGCAGTCGGTCCGCGACGGTGACAAGGCAGCGGCGGCACGCGTCGCCGCCGAAGCGAAGCGCCTGTCCCCCGCGGCCGCGCCGTCGCCTGCGGACAACCGTGGTCCGTGTTCCTCGCGGTGACGTGCAACGACGTCGCCTGGCCCTCGGATCTACGCACCTATCAGCGTGGCGTGGCCGAAGACCGCGAGCGGTACCCGCTCTACGGCGCCGCCGGAGCGAACATCGTGCCATGCGCGTACTGGCCACCCCCCGTGGCGGTCGAGGGCAAGGGCCCGGAGAACGTGCTGGTCGTGCAGAACCGGCGGGACCCGGTGACCCCGCTGCGGGGCGGGCAGCTGATCGACGAGAAGTTCGGTGCCCGGTCGCGGCTGGTGACCGTGGACGCCAGTGGCCACGGCGTATACGTCCTCGGCGGCAACGCCTGCGCGCTGAACACCACGACGAACTTCCTGATGTCGGGGAAGCTGCCGAAGCGCGACGTGTCCTGTTCCTGATCGACCGGTGGAGGGCCCGGGCGCGGTTCTGGGCCCTCTTACCACTGGCACGATCACACTTCATCACCGAAGTGCGGTGAATACGCTCTTCACCGGCCTCCCGGAAATACGATTCCCCGACGAAGTCTTTCAACGAAACGCACCGAACCAGTACGATGAACGGGCGCGAACGGATAAACCGAACGCCGGTTCATGCCCCGGCGAGAACCGGACGAAGACGAATCCGTCGGATCATCCTTCCCCTTGAGATCTCGGCGGCACAACGGATCCGGCCTTCCACGTGTCCCGTGCGACGCGTTGGGAATTTGTATCCCCGATCCGCCGTCCGGCCCAAATCCGGCCATCTCATGTGGCGACTTTCCCTCTTGTCACCCGATTGCTGGTCCTCACCCGCGTGGAGAAGCGGGAAGATCCATACCGGACCGCGACGAAAGAGGATTCGGCGAAAATGACTACCGACGTCGCCGCGGCGGTCGGTTCGACGGATCGCCCGAGCGGCCGAACGTGTTCTTGGCGCATGCGGGCGCCGCCGGGACGACCCGGCCCGGACCGACCGCACGGCCCGGGGCCACCCCGGGCGTCCGTCAAATACCCCAAGGGGAACCATGAACCGCGTCACCACGCTCGTAGTAGACGATCAGCCCCTCATCAGATACGCGCTCAGCAGGCTGTTGCGGGATTCGGCAGGGGTGGGGGCGGTGGCCGAAGCCGCGAGCGAGCCGGAAGCGTTGTCGCAGTGCGAAAAGAGCCACCCCGACATGGTCATCACCGAACTGTCGATCTGGGGTGAGCCCGCCGGGACCGCGATCTGCCGGTTCGTCAAGGAACATTTCGAGCGCGCGGCCGTCCTGGTCTTCGCCGGTGACGCCTCGCCTTCGGCCATCGCCATGGCGCTGAACGCGGGTGCGGACAGCTTCGTGCACAAGTCGGCCAGCGGCGGCCAGGTGATGTCGGCGGTACGCTCCACCCTCGCCGGACAGCGGGTGTGCGTGCAGGCAGGCGGAACCCCGCGGCCGGTCACCGAAGCCGTGCGGTACGCGAGCCTGATGACCAGGCGGGAGGAGGACATCCTCGCGCTGATTCTCTACCGGTGGTCGAACGACGAGATCGCCGAAGAACTGCACCTCGCGACGCAGACGGTGAAGAACTACGTCAGCAGGATCCTGCAGAAACTGGGCTTCGGCAGTCGGCGCGACCTGTTCCGGGCACTGCGATTCCGGCCGGGCGGCACCCCGCTGCCACGGCTGGAGACCACGCCGCACGAAGGCGAGTTGCACGCCGCGGAACGGCTTGCCGGATACCGCGGCTAGGCCGGCCGGGTGGGCGGCGTACCGGAAGTACCGCGACCGGAGCAGGTTCGGTACCCACCGTATCCTGCGCCATCGAGATCGTTTTTCTAGCGTTGCGGTCATGACGAAGCCAGGCGTCCCGTTCGTGATCCTCGCGCTCGCCGGAACCCTCGCCCCGGATACCGTCCGGGCTTCGTCGGTCAAGATCCATGAGGTTCTCGGCGGCCCGGCCGGCTACATCGCCCTGCGCAACACCGGCGCCGTCACGCTCGACATCGGCGGTTGGTCCGTTCAGGCGTGCACAGGCGGAGCCGTGCCCGTCGAGCTGGCCACCATGCCTGCCGGGAGCGAGATCCCCGCCGGTGATCATTTCCTCATCACCGGACAGGGCTTCGGCGGGACCGTGCAGCAGATGGTCGTCGAGGCGATCGTCGGGGACGGCGAGATGCTGCTGGACCGGCGCAGAGCCCGGGTCGACAGTGTCGGTTGGGCGCCGTCGTCGCCCTGCCGCGAGAACCAGGCCGCCGTCGCCTGTCCCGGGTTCGCTCAGGCAAGGGACGCCGTCAGCCGCGACACCGACGACAACAAGGCCGACTTCGGCTGCGTACGGCCACTCCCCTGAGATCCGCTCCCCGACCGGTTTCGAATCCGTGTGCCCGCATCAGAAAGGTTCGGTCGTGACCCCCCTGTGCGAACTACTCGCCGAACAACGAATCGCGAAAGGCTGGTCGCAGTGCGACCTGGTCGCGAAGTTGCATATCCGCTCCGGCAACGACAGCGTGACGCGAGAGGAGATTTCCCGCTGGGAGCGAGGAAAACGTATCCCCGGCCCGTATTGGCGGCAACGGCTCAGCGACGTATTGGGCACGCCCAGCCGGGAGCTGGAACTCGCCGCCGCGGTCGCCAGAAGACAGCGGCGGAAAATTATCGACTGACGGGAAAGTACCGGAAAACTGGCCCCTTTCCGGCGACGCACCCGTTCTCGGATACTTATCTGGTCGCCGCCGGATGAAAGGATTCCGGTCCGGCGAACAGATCCCCGACAATCTGGCTGAAAGGAATTTCTCATGCGACGAATTCTGGGTGCTTCGGCGGTTTTCGCGATGCTGGCGATGGGTATGGCGGGCGGTGTCGCGAACGCGGCGGGCGAGAGTGAGGGGACCGAGGCCGCGCCGCTGGTCTCGTCCACGGTGGTGGTCAACGAGGTTTCGACCCGCGGCGTGAACGGCCTGCTCGACGAGTACGTCGAGTTGCGCAACGTCTCGAACCAGCCGCAGGACGTGAGCGGCCACGTGATCCGCATCTACTCGCCGTCGAACGTCGTGGTCGACACGATCGTCCTGCCGGCGGGCACGATCCTGCAGCCGAAGGGCAACCCCGGCCAGTACGCCGTGCTGGTCGGGCAGAACTTCTCCGGCACCATCGGCGACCAGACGTACGTCATTCCGTTCACGCTGACCGGCACCGAGGGCATCCCGACCCTCGGTGGCGTCTCGGTCCAGAACCTGGCCGGCGCGAAGATCGATGGTGTCGCCTTCAGCAACGCGGTCATGGCCGCACGTGAAGGCCAGGCGGCGACTCCGGAGAGCACCGTCACCGATTCGCTCAACGCGGCGAACACCCGCAACATCCTGAGCACCGACACCGACAACAACCGGCAGGACTTCTCGCTGCAGCTGCGCTCCCCGGGTCTGTAAGGCTTGTAGTACCGACCCGTTTCGCCCGGGCCCGGGCCGCCGTCGGCGGTCCGGGCCCTTCCATGGCGGTATCTCGCCAACGGCGACATACCGCCACCGAGAGTTGTGTTCATCTGAGAACTCCTGCCTCATCCTCTGGGAAATCCCTTTCGCGGCGGCCGTGACCACGGCCGCTTCGTGATATCCGAGGAGAGTGAGGCTCGATGCTTCCCCGTTCCCCTCACGTAACGAGACGCCCACGGCACCCATCGGCGATTCTGGCGGCCTCCGCTCTGGTCGCCCTTTCCCCGTTACCGGTGACCGCGACCGCCGCCATATCCGGACCCGTTCCCGTCGCCGGGCGGCCGGACGTCCACCGCGTCACGTTGCTCACCGGCGACGTGGTGACATACGAGCGGGACGGCGCCGGACACGGCAGCGCACAGGTCGAACCGGCGGTGCGGCCGGACCGGCCGAGTCCGGCGTTCCAGATCACGACCACGGCCGAAGGGCTGATGGTGTATCCGTCGGACACGCTTCCGTTCGTCGGCAAGGGATTGCTGAGCCGGGACCTGTTCAACGTGACCGCGCTCGTCGCCGACCGGCGTGACGACGCGGCGAGCGCCACGATCCCCGTCATCGTGCGCTACGGCGACCGATCGGGTCTGTCCGCGCAGTCGCTGGACGCGAAGGCGAAAGCGCTCCCGCAGACCCGGCGACGCACCCCGCTCGTCACGGCCAACGGGGTGGGAGTGCAGGTCGAGAAAGCGGGGACGGCCGAGTTCTGGCGCTCGCTCGTCGCGTTCGACGCAGGCGGAAAGCCCGCGCTGAGCCAAGGGATTTCACAGGTGCGCCTCGACAGGAAGGTCCGGGTGGCGCTGGACAAGAGCACCGGTCAGGTCGGTGCGCCGTCGGCGTGGAGCAGCGGGTGGACCGGGAAGGGGACCACGGTCGCGGTGGTGGACACCGGGATCGACGCGAACCATCCCGACCTGGCGGGCAAGACGATCGCCTCGGCGGATTTCACCGGAGAAGGCGACGCAGTGGACCGCCATGGCCACGGCACCCATTGCGCGTCGATCATCGCCGGCACCGGTGCGGCGTCGGACGGCCGGTACAAGGGCGTGGCGCCGGACGCGAAGCTGGTGGTGGCCAAGGTTTTCGACGCCTCCGGTGAGGGTGACACCGCACAGGTCATGGCCGGGATCGACTGGGCCGTCGCGCAGGGCGCGAAGATCGTGAACCTCAGTCTCGGTGCCGGTGTCAGCGACGGAGCCGACCCGTTGAGCGAGCAGGTCGACACGCTTTCGGCGAAGTCCGGCACGCTGTTCGTGGTCGCGGCCGGGAACTCCGGGCCTGGCGACCGGACCGTCACCACACCGGGGGCCGCGACGTCCGCGCTCACGGTCGGGGCGGTCGGCAGGGACAACTCGATCGCGTGGTTCAGCAGCCGCGGCCCGCGCCTGCGGGACGCCGCCGTCAAGCCGGAGATCACCGCACCGGGCGTCGGGATCGTCGCCGCGCGGGCCGCGGACACGGCGATGGGCGAGCCGGTGGACGACTCCTACACCACGTCGTCGGGCACTTCGATGGCGACGCCGCACGTCGCGGGCGCCGCGGCGATCCTGCTGCAACAGCAGCCAGGACTCACCTGGCGGGAACTGAAGAACACGCTCGTCACCACCGCCAAGGACGTCGGTCTTCGCTGGTATGAGCAGGGTTCCGGTCTCCTCGACGTCAGACGTGCGGTCTCGCAGAAGGCGACCGGAACCGCCGTCGCGAGCTTCGGGCGTAACGAGCGGAAGATCACCGGCACGGCTCAGGTCGTGCGGCAGCTGTCCTACACCAACGCCGGGGACCAGCCGCTGGCACTGAACCTGAAACTGACCGTGCGGCCATGGGACAGCGGCACCCAGCCCGGCACCGGGATGCGCCTGGCGAAACCGAACCTGTCCATCCCGCCGAAGTCCACCACCACCGTCGACCTCGCCGTGGACCCGAGCCAAGGGGTGGCAGGCGTCTACGGCGGCACGGTGGTGGCCACGACCGCGGACGGGGCCACCACCGTGCGGACGTCCGTGAGTACCTACAACGCGGCCGAGCTGTTCCCGGTGACGATCCGGGTGCGGGATTCGGCGGGCGGCCAGGCTCAGCTCGCCTCGGCCCAGCTGATCGACGACGCGGCCGGTGCGGGTAACCGCAATGACCCCTTCCTCGACCAGGTCAGCCAGCAGGTCGGCCTGGTCGACGGCGTCGGCAGGGTGCTCGTGCCCGCCGGGCGCTATTCGGCACTCGGCTGGGTGATGGAGCGCGGGCTGACCGTGCGCCGCTGGTCGGCGATGAGCGCGACGCAGGTCTCTGTCACGGCCCCGGCCGAGATCTCGCTGAACGCGGCGAGCGCCGTCCCGGCCGGGCTGGTCACGCCCACTCCCACCGACCTGCGGGACCGTACGGTGATGCTGCGGCGCGTGATTCCCGGCGGGGCGGGCGTGAACGGCTACGTCGGCGAAGCCGGGCTGACCGTGGGCGCGGGTTGGGACGTACGCGTGACCCCCGCGGCGGCCACCTCGGCAGGCGCGATTGCGTTGCAGGACAGCGCGACGCTGTCCCAGACCGCGGTCGAAATGCGGGTCGTCGGCGGCGGCTCGCCCGTGCTGAATCCCGCGTACGACGTGCCGACGCTGACGGCGAAGTCACCTGGTGAACGAACACTGCCGGTCGTGTTCGGCGGCGCGGGTGGCGCGAGTGATCTCGCCGGTCTCGACGTCCACGGGAAGGCCGTCCTCGTGCGGATCCCGGTCCAAGCCGGGTCGCCGAACCCGGTGGGCGACGTCTCCACCGGCATCGCGAACGCGGCACGCGCGGTGGCCGCCGCGGGTGGGGCCGCCATGATCCCTTACGCCGGTTCGCCGGGTTCGCTGAGTGTTCCTGGCCTCAGCAGTTCGGTGGTGCCGACCCTGTCCCTCGGCTGGGACGAAGGCGAGGCGCTACGGACCGCCGGCGCGGTTTCGGTGCGGTTGCTGGTGCGCGCGGCTCCGGACGCGATGTACAACCTCAGCTACCTCGACGCCAACGGTGTCCCGAAGGAGCTCGTCCGGCGTGTCGACCAGAAATCCTTGGTCGCCACGAAAACCGCCTACCAAGCCGAAAGACCCGCACTGAGCGCGCAGAAGAACTGGTACGCCTTCCCGACCGGGCTGTGGAAGACGCAGGTGGTGCAGGGCACGAAGATCCCGGTGCCGGGCGCGTGGACCGAGTACACCGGTCCGGCGGACGATCGGCTGGTCTGGAAACGGGTGGTCACCCTTTCCGGCACCGACACCGCGGGCCGTCGCGCAGCGCTGTCCATGAACGCGCAGAACATCTACCGCGCGAGCGAGCGGTCGAGGCCGGACGAGAGCTGGTTCCGCGCGCCGCTGCGCGGCGGGTCGGTCGAACTGCCATCCGACCATCCGGCTCGCTACCCGGCGACGGCCCGTGGCTGGGCGGTGCTGTGCTCGATGTGCCGCGGCGGCACGGACCCCGACCTCTTCGTCCCCGGGGCGCAGTGGATGGACGGCACAAGCGATGCGGGTTCGGGTGGGCACTACACGAATCCGTACGAGAACGCGCGGTACTTCGCGGCGACCACGGTGCGGTTGTACAAGGACGGGAAAGAGATCCCGCGATCCAATGCGGACGACCCACTCGCCCTTCTCCCGGTGTTCCGGCTCGCTCCCGCTCCCGCCACGTACCGGCTGGACGTGACCGACGTGATGCCCGGCCAGGCTCAGGTCGGCGTCCCGAGCGGCGTGCTGTTCCAGAACGCCCCGCGGACCGACACGTCGTGGACGTTCGCCTCGGCGCGGTCCGAGGCCGCGTCACCACTCGGGTTCTCCTGCTACGAATCGGGCAACGCGTGTTCCTTCCAGCCGCTCATCCAGCTGGACCACCGGCTGCCGCTGGATCTCGGCGGCCGCGCGCCGGCAGGGCGCCCGTTCACCTTCGACGTGTTCGCCGGGTCGCACAGCGGCGCGCGGGGCGGCGGGCCGGTGACTCAGCTGCGGGTCTCGGCGTCGACGGACGGCGGACGCACCTGGACGGCGGCGGGCGTCCGGCCGCACGGGAACGGGCTGTGGTCGGTGACGGTGGCCCATCCGCGACTCGCGGCGACCGACGGGTCCGTCTGGCTGCGCTCGGACGCACGGGACGGCTCCGGCAACACCGTGACGCAGACGGTCCAGCGGGCCTATGCGCTCACGGACGTGGCGAAGGCGAATCCGCGTCTTCGATGACGTCCTCTTCACGCGGGGGCCGGGTCGCCGGCAAGGTGACCCATCCCCGCGTGGCGACCTGAAGCCCGGCTTGGAAGCGGGTGGTCGCGCCGAGTGCGGTCATGAGGTCACGGAGCCGTCGCTGGAACGTCCGGTAGCTCATGCCGAGCTGCTTGGCGATGCTTCGGTCGGGCAGCCCGGTGGTGAGCAGCGCGAGCAGGCGGGCGTCGTCGGACGGCGCGACGTCCGTCTGCTCGACGGAGCCGGGCATGTGCAGCGGAAGTCCGGTCTGCCAAAGGAAAGCGAAGACCGCGCTGAGCGCGTCGAGCAAAGCGCACGGGTGGATCACCAGTGCCGTGCCGACCTGGGGAAGATCGGCACGCAGCGGCACCAGGCCGAGTCGCCGGTCGACCACGATCATCTTCAGCGGGGCGGTGGTGACCACGCGGGCCTCCTCGCCGAGAGCGAGCCCCGCCTCGATGTCGGACGACAGATCGTGCAATTCCAGCGCACTGCGCTCGTAGACCCCGCGGAACCGCACACCCCGGTTGAGAAGGTCACGTTCGGCGGGGTGCAGCACACTCGGCGGTTGCGCGTAAGGCGGCTTGTTGACGAAAGCGACCTCCTGCTCGGCCGAGCGCAGCAGCTGATCGGCCCGGTCGGCGATGAGCGCGTCCCCGTGGACCACCTCGATGAGGTCGACCGGCCGTTCGCCGGCCGTCTCCCGGTACCGCTCGCGCAACCGGTCGGCGACCAATCGCGCACTCGCGAGTTCCCGCTCCTTCTGCCGGAGCATCGCCTCCAGCGCGATCTCCGGTCGCACCGCCGAATACGCCTTCACCGGACCGGGCAGTCTGGTGAGCAACCCTTTTTCGGTCAGCGAGCGCAGAATCGGGAGCAGCCGCTGCTCGGACAACCCGGTTCGCCGCCGGATTTCGGCGACGGTCATCGAACCGGTTCCGGCGAACGCGTCGTAGACCTCGACGTCGATTTCACTCAGACCGATGATGTCCAGCAAATTAGCTCCCGCCGAGGTCGCTTTCGCCTGACCATACCGCTGGGCTTCGGCAGGCAAAAGGGACCGCGCTCGTCCAGGCGGTCACCCCACGAGACGCGGATCGACGGCTCCCTCGAGCCACGTGCGCAGAACACCGTTGAACAGTTCCGCGTCCTCCACATTCCAGATGTGATGCATCCCCGGCGCCACCCGGGAACATGTCTGTGGCGCGACTCGCGCGATGTCCGACAGGGATCGCCGCACCGCCGCGGAATCCTTCTCCCCCGCGATCGCGAGCAATGGGCCCCGATAGCGGCGTGCTTCCGCGGGCACCCCACCCGCGCACACTTCGGCGACCATCGCGGACTCGGTCTCCCGGCGCACCGAAAGACCGTGCTCGACATATCGGGCGCGTGAGTCTTCTGGGAGCCCGAAGACCGAGGCTTGCGCGCGCCAGAACCAGCGGGTCCGCAGCAAGGCCAGCTGCATCTTGCAGTACAGGCGCAACCCGACACCGGCGGGCACGAGCGGCGCGCTGGTCAGGAACGCCGAACCCACCCGGTCCGGATGCCGCGCCAGCACACGCAACGCCGTGAGGGCTCCGAGCGAAAGCCCGACGAGATCGAAGGGGCCGGCGACCCCGTGACCGGACACCCTCGCGACGACGTCGTCCGCCACCGCGTCCAGTCCCGGCCAGTCCTCGCCGACCCGCTCGCCGAAGCCCGGCAGATCCGGCGTGAGCACGGTCCGGTCGCCGAACGCGGACAGCTGCGGCTCCCACATCCAGTTCGCGGCGTTGCCGCCGTGCAACAGCACCAGAGGCCGCTTTGTCGCATCCGTCCCGGCGAAGTGCACTTCAGGGAACGCGCTCACGCGAGCTCCTCCTCGACAGCGTCGAGCCAGGCCAGTTCGACGCGCAGATGCGCGATCCCGTTGTCCAACGTGGACAGTCGCAGCCGGGCCGCGCGGTCGGACGCCGCCGGCTCGGCCCGCGTCCGTTCGAACCGCTCCAGCCTCGATCGGGTCGCCTCGCGATGTCCTGCCAAGAGTGAGCGGAAGGCGTCGTCGCCGAGGTCCGCGCCGAAGAACACCCGCGCGAGGAACGGGTCGCGCTCGACGTGACGCTCGGGCTCACTCGCCAGCCACTCGGCGAGAGCCGTCCGCCCCGCGGCGGTGATGCGGTGTTCCTGCCGGTCCGGTGCTCCGGAACCGGCCACCTTCTCGACATCGGCGAGCCCGTCGGTGACGAGTTGGGCGAGGGTGCGATAGATCTGCGCCTTGTCCGCCGCCCAGAAGTGCCCGACCGTCGAGTCGAAATGGCGTTTGAGGTCGTAGCCGGTCATGGGCGCGAGGGCGAGTAACCCCAGGATCAGGCGGGAGAGAACCATGCCCTTAGTAGACAGATCACCTATATGACTTGTCAACTAGTGGCCATCCAGGAGGGTGCGCCCGGTCCAGTGCGCCCGTCTGGGTAACATCCGGGTATGCCATCACCATTCGAGGGGGCCGCCTCGTGTCTTCCGCGATAAGCAAGCGCTTAGTCACCCTCGGGGACTCCTTCACCGAGGGTGTCGGCGACGAGGACCCGTCGTCGCCCAACGGCGTCCGCGGCTGGGCAGACCGCGTCGCCGCCACCCTCGCAGCCAACCACCAGGACTTCCGCTACGCGAACCTCGCGATCCGCGGCAAACTCCTCGGACAGGTCCTCGCCGAGCAGCTCGACCCGGCACTCGCGCTGCACCCGGACCTCGTGACGCTGTACGCCGGCGGCAACGACCTGATGCGGCCGAAGGTCGACATCGACGCCCTCATCGACGACTACGACATCGCTGTCGGCAAGGTCGTGGCCACGGGTGCGCGGGTCATCCTCTTCACTGGTGTCGACGGGGTCGAAGACGCGTTGTTCCGCAGGATCCGCGGCCGCGTCGCGATCTACAACGAGCACGTCCGCGGCATCGCCGCGCGCCACGGTGCGCTGCTGGTGGACATGTGGGCGATGCGGCAACTGCGGGACAGGCGGCTGTGGGCACCGGACCGCCTGCACCTGAACTCGTTGGGGCACAACGAGATCGCCATCGCCGTCCTCGACGCGCTCGGCGAACCGCACAAGCTGGCGTCCGCCGAGCTCGGACCGCGCCCGCTGCTGAGCCCGCAGGCGCGGCGCACCGAGAACCTCCAGTGGGGCAAGGAGCACGCTGTCCCGTGGATCAAGCGCAGGCTGCGTGGCGAATCGTCGGGCGACGAGCTCGCGCCGAAGCGGCCGGCGATGGACCCTTACGCCTGACGCGGCCGAAGCCCGTCGAAGAGGATGCAGATCGTCCGGGCCCGGAACTCGGGTCCGGCATGCTCCGCCGCCTTCGCCGTTCCGATGATCACCGGGATCAGTTCGTCGACTCCGAGATCCTTGCGGACGTCGCCGGTGTCCTGCGCCCGGCTGAGCAGTACGCCGAGCGCGTCCTTCAGGCGGACGCCGATGACCGCCCCTGCCGACGGAACGCTGACTCCGGCCGCCGACAGGGCTTCGAAGTAGGCGTTCTTGGCACCCGACATCTCGATCCAGCCGGTCAGGAACCCGAAGAATGTGGCGCCCGGGTCGGGTGAGTCGGCGGCGACCGTAGTCTCCGCTTCGTCGACGAAGCGGTGAAGGCGTGCGAAGAGCACCGCCTCCAGAAGCGCCTCTTTCGTCGGAAAGTGCCGGAACACGGTGCCAACTCCGACGCCTGCTTCGCGGGCGACTTCCTCTGTCGGCGCACTGGTGCCTTTGGCCGTGAAGACGCGCTCCGCGGCCTCCAACACCCGTGTGCGGTTACGGCGGGCATCGGCTCGGAGCGGTTTCTCGTCCGTCACAGCGGGGATCCTAGACCCGATGTCGAGAGCCTGTCCGGCGACTCGGGTCTCGGGATCGACGATGGAGGAATCGGGACGTTCAACGCCCTCTAGTCGGCCATCTCGTCCAGCACACGCGCCAGTGCCTTCGGAACCCCGGTGCGCCAGCCGCCGCCCATGATCCGGCGTGACATCCGCTGGAACTCGTCGTCGAGATCGAAGCCCTCGTGACTGAGGAACAGCCTGGTCCCCCGGCCCTCCGGCTCGAGCCGCCACGTGACCGTCCACTCCGGACCCCAGCTGATGCTCAGCAACCGTTCCGGCTCGACGGCCAGTACCTCGCAGGCGACCGGGCCGCCCTCGAATCCGACAGCGGGAACGGGGTCCGCGAGCAGTTCGAACCGGTGTCCCACAACGGGTTTGATGTCGTTCGGCATCCGGAGCCAGCGTTCGAGCAGCTGTGGTTCGGTCAGCGCGCGCCACACCTTGCGGGGCGGATGCGCCAGGAACTGATCGACATGAATGGCCGTCGGGTCCTCGTCGTTCAGAACTCCTCCTCGTCCAGCAGGTCGCGCAGGTTGCCGCGCCAGTAGCGCTCGTAGGGCGAAAGCCAGTCGGAGACCTCTTGCAGCGGAGCGGCCTCGAGAGAGTAGACGCGGTTGCGCCCCTGCCGCTCTTCCCGGACGAGGCCGGCCTCACGCAGCACCCGAAGGTGTTCCGAGAGGCTGGGCCGCCGCATGTCGAAGCGTTCGGCGATCTCCCCCGCCGCGCGCGGGCCGTCGAGGAGGATGCCCAGCACCTCACGGCGGGCCGGGTTGGCGAGCGCGGCGAAGACGTCGTCGTTGACCGGCACTAGCGCGGCCAGCTGCCGTAGCCGGACGGTTCGAGCAATCCCATCGCGTTGCCGTCGGGATCCTTCAACGAGGTCACGCGGCCCCACGGCATCTCCTCCGCGTCGTCGACCTCGATGCCCTGGGCGCGAAGCTCGGCGATGTCGGCATCGACGTCGGCGGTGCTCAGCTGGAAATGCACGCGCGTCTCGTGGTCGAGCCCGCCGACGGCGCGGTCGACAAGGACGATGCCGGTCTCCGCCCCCTTGGGGCCGACCATGACGAACGGGCCGTGCGGGCCGCTGACGTCGACGATCAGGTCGAAACCGAGCTTGCCGACGTAGAAGTCGCGCGCCCTGGCCTGATCGGCGACCGGAACGGTGAGGAACTGCACGCGTTCGATGTTCATGCCGCCACCATACGTAGGAGATTTCCTACATGTCAATCCCGGTCCCTTCGACGGAAAGGAACATCTGCGCGCCACGAGAGTCAGGCGCCGCCTTCGAGTCGTCGAACACCCGCGGTCGCCGGGTGAAACCGGCCGCTTCCAGAACGGCCATCAGATCCCAGATCAACTCGTGGGTCGCCACGACCAGACCGACTTCCCGAAGATCCCCCGGCAGCACGGAAACGATCTTCTCCGCGATCCGCAGGCCGATCTCGTGAACGGGATCCGCGTCCCGCCTCCCGATGACCGGAATCGTCGGCCTCCCGCTGCCGTCGACGAGCGTCCACGCTTGCCCGTCCTCGGTCACGACGGATTCGCGCGGAAGGTCGCCGCGGGAAACCGAGCGCAGCGACTGCCGCAAAGACTCGGCCTCGGCCAGCCGATTCAAGGCCCGCACGGTCGGCTCCGTCCAGACCATCGTCAGCCTGACTCCGGCTTCCTCGACTTCGTTGGTACCCATCGCACCCTCACGTGAAGGATGAACCGCCCAGAAGGCACCATTCCAGTAGGGGCGCTCGATACTCAATTCCATGGAAGGAAGCAGGCCCTCCACCCGGAGGCGATCCCAGACGAGGCCATCGATCACGTAGCCGAAGAGCACCCCGTAGGCGCAATGCGCCAGCCCCTGACCTACCAGGACATCGGTGAGCGCGGAGACATCGTTCGCGATTCCCGGCACGATCGCGTCGGCGAGCCGTGCCGTCCGGGTGCGCAATCCGGCCGTCTGCTCGGAGCCGAGTACGGGAAACGTGGTCACCAGGCGATCGCCTTCGACGGAAATGAGGCGATACGCCCGCAACAGCGCGATCTGACTGTCCAGCGGATCGAAACCCAGTTCCCGCAGTTCCGTGCGACTGACCCCCAAGCGTGCGTGAAAAAGCAGACGGCCGTTGTCGTCCATCCTCACAACATGATGAGGCGTGCTTCGCGCACCGAGGCAGAAGCAATGCAGTCCCCATTTCGCCAGGTCATCCGGGTCAGCGCCGAAGTCGTCCATGACCGAAGGCTTACCACGACGACCACCCTTACAACCTCTACTTAACTAGAGGTCCAGGGTTCGTGACCAGAGCCGCAAGAGCTTGAGTTCGCCTATGGACGAGCTTTTAGCGTCTTCGGCATGACCACGGAAAACACCACCCAGTCCCCCCTTCGCCTCGCCGTGATCATCGGCAGCGTCCGGCACGAACGATTCGCCGACGCCATCACGGGCTGGCTGCTGACCGAACTCGCCGCGATCGACGGACTGGAGGTCGACCCCATCGACCTCGCCGACATCGATCTGCCCTTGCAGGGAACACAACCCGGCGGCACCGAGACGGTGATCAGCGACAGGCTGCGCGCGGCCGACGCCTACCTCGTCGTCACCCCGGAGTACAACCACAGTTTCCCGGCGGCGCTGAAGAACGCGATCGACTGGCACTTCACCGAGTGGGCGTACAAACCCGTCGCGTTCGTCGGCTACGGCGCCGGTTCGGGCGGTATCCGCGCGATCGAGCAACTGCGGTTGATCTTCCCCGAACTGCGGGCCACCACGATCCGTGACGCGGTGCTGTTGAACGCGCCGTGGACCCGCCTGGGCCCGAACGGGTACGAGGGCACCGACGGCGAGCGCGGCGCGCTGGTCGCGACGATGACCGAACTGGGCTGGTGGGCCCGCACCCTGCGCGCCGGACGCGTCGCGGCTCAGGCGAGTGCGGCATGAACCGCCTGACCGGACAAGAACTGCGCATCGCCGCGGTGATCGCGCTCGGTGGGTTGATGGCCGTTCTCGACACCACGATCGTCGCCGTCGCGCTGCCGCGGTTCATGACGACCTTCTCCTCGTCCCTCACCACGATCCAGTGGATCGCGACCGCGTACGCACTCGGCATGGTCGCGGCGATGCCGCTGGCGGCGACCTTCGCGCAACGCTGGGGAGCGCGCCGGGTGTACCTGGTCGCACTGCTCGTGTTCGCGGCGGCGTCCGCGGCCGCCGGAGCCGCCGGCGATCTGCGCTGGCTGATCGCCGCACGGGCGGTGCAGGGCCTCGCCGGCGGCCTCATCAATCCGCTGGGGATGACCATCGGTTTCGGCGCGGTGGCCCCGGAACGCCGGAGCCGGATGACCACGATCACCGGTCTGCCCTTGCTGATCGGGCCGATCCTCGGCCCGATGCTCGGCGGGCTCCTGCTGGACAGCTTGTCGTGGCGGGCGCTGTTCTTCATCACCGTTCCGCCCGCTCTGCTCGGCGTCGTCGGCGTACTGCGCTGGGTCCCCGCCGACGCCCCGTCGGCGGAACGTGCTCCGATCGATTTCGCCGGCGGCCTGCTGCTCGTCCCCGGTGTGGTCGCGGTGGCGTACGGATTCAGCGAAGAGACGGTCGGCATGGACGTCCGGGTGGCGATCGTCGCCGCCGGACTGGTGCTCATGGCCGTGTTCCTCCGAAGGTCGTGGGGGCATCACGCGCCGCTGCTGAACGTCCGGCTCCTGCGCGACCGGACGTTCGGGCGCAACGCCGCGGTCCTCGTCCTGTACGCCGGGCCGTACTTCGGCTCGATGCTGTTGATGCCCGCCTACATTCAGGTGATGCGCGGCGATTCGGCCATGGTCAGCGCGCTGATGATGGTGCCGAGCACGATCGGGATGGGCCTCACCATCCAGTTCGCCGCCCGCGTACTGGAACGCTTCGGCCCGCGGATCGTCGTCGGAACCGGGCTGAGTCTCGCGATCATCTCGACCGCCCTGACCATCCTCGTCCTGACACCGGACACGCCTTACCCGGTGCTGGCGATCTTGGGAGTGCTCCAAGGGGCGGGCACCGGCGCGATCATGATGCCCACCATCGTGAGCGCGGGCCGGAACCTGCGCGGCCCGGACCTCGCGTCCGGTTCCGCGATCCTTCCCCTGTCCAGCACCATCGCGAGCGCGGTCGGCACGGCGGTGGTGAGCGCGGTGTTCACCGGGCTGATCGCGGCCGCCACCGCTGGGCAGGGTCTCGCCGCGCTGAGCGATCCGTCGGCGGGCTCGACGCTCACCGGGGAGGTCGTCGACGCGTATCGTCTGACACTCGTCGGTGTCCTCGCGGTCATGGTGCTCGCCCTGGTGGTCAGGCTGCGGACCAAGCCCGCTCCGGCAGCGGAACCCATCACGGTACGGAGCGCAGCATGACGACGCCGACACACTCACTGGCGGAAGCCCGGCTGACCGTCAGTGAGGTCGCGAGCAAGGCCGGGGTCTCGGCCAACGCCGTCCGCTACTACGAGCGCTACCGCGTGATCACCGCCGAACGCACCGCCGGCAACGCGCGTCGGTTCACGATCGACGCCATCTGCCGGATCCGGCTCGCGGTCGCCGCCCAGCGGGTCGGGCTCAGCCTCGCCGAAAGCGCGGAGATCCTGGCCGAGATCCCGCCGATGTCCTCCGACCTCGGGCAATGGTCACGCGCCGGCCGACGACTGGTCGACGCCGGGCAGGCCCGCATCGCCGAACTCGCCGCCGTGGTCGACGAGTACCGGACGCTCGATTTCATCAGGAGCTGAACGGTCCGTCGGCCGCGTTCGACCAGCGGAACACCGGGCGGTTCTCCAGATCGGGGTAGGCCACGGCCATACCCCGGTCAGGGGACATCGACCACAACCGCGCGTCAGGCGACGCGGCATGCTCCGCCCAGGACGGCGACCAGCCGGGAACGTAGCGCTCGTAGATGCGGCGGATCCGGCTCACGTCCTTGGCCTCCAGCCTCGCCGGCCCGGTCATCCGCACCTGACGGACATCGTCGGGCGGGGCGAAGGTCGCGACCATGACAGCGACTTCGCGATTGTCGCGAGCCGCGGCCAGGAACGGTGACGGCGGGCCGTCGGGCACCGGGGTGTGGAACCACAGCCTGCCCTCCTCGGCCACGAACCACATCATCGCCAGCGCCGGCTTCCCCCGGGAGGTGGTGGTGGCGACACTGGCAGGCAGGCGCGGCTCGTCGAGGAACCCCTGTATCGCGAAAACCGATGAGTCCATGGCGTCACCCTGCAACCTCGTCCGGGGTCGAGGTCCAGTGACACCCGGCCTTCGGCGTCCGGGGAACGAGTGTTCTTGCCCTCTTGAGTACATGAAGGACCCCTTCCTTGCGCCTGGCGCAGTGAAGGGGTCCTTCATGTACCTCGGCACGGTGTGAAGGTCGAGTTTCCTCGGCTGAGCCGAGGGAAGGGGGCCTTCACGCGCAGCCGCTGTGACCGCTGGTGCACGTGGCGATCACCGAGTCCCGGATCAACCGCAGCCGGAACCCCACGTAGATACCGAGGACACCCTTGACCCTAACCCTCACGACCGCCACTCACTTGACCAGCGGCTACATGACCTCGCCGGCCCCTCGGCGCAGGCGGGGAAACTCGACCTTCACACCGTGCCGGCAGTCCGTGAAGGCCCCCTTCACGGACTGCCGAAGCCCCTAAGGCAAACAAAGAGGGCCGCCCCGATCGGGGCGGCCCTCTTCCTTCACCTGACTCAGTGCTGTGGCGGACCGCCCTGCGGCCCACCGAACGGGCCCTGCTGCGGGAACGGGCCGCTGCCCGGCCCCTGCGACGGCGGGCCCTGGTACGGGCCGCCCTGCGGACCGGCAGGCGGCTGCGGCAACCGGGAGGGCGGCGGAACCTGAGGCTCCAGTGCGGCCTCCGGCTCGGGAGCGACCTGACGCGGAGCAGGCGGCTCCTGTCGCGGTGTCGCGACACCCAGCGCCGGAACTTCCTTGCGTGCCACGGCTTCCGCCGCCGCGACGGCCTCGGCGACCTTCGGGTCGCTGGAGGTGTCGAACCAGCCCTGGACCTCTTCGTCCTCCAGGTCCGGCTTCTCGACCGGTTCTTCCTTCGGCGGTTCGTAGCGGAACACGCCGTCGTCACCGGGGGCGCCGAGCGCGCGGGCGAAGCCTTCCAGGGCCTTGCCGTAGTCGCTCGGGATCATCCAGACCTTGTTCGCATCGCCCTGCGCCAGCTGCGGCAGGGTCTGCAGGTACTGGTACGCCAGGACCTCGGGCGTGGGACGCCCGGCCTTGATCGCCGCGAAGACCTTCTCGATGGCCTTCGCCTGACCCTGCGCCTGAAGGTACCGGGCGGCACGTTCACCCTGCGCCCGCAGGATCCGCGACTGCCGCTCGGCCTCCGCGCCAAGGATCGCGGCCTGCTTGGCACCTTCGGCCGCGAGGATCTGGCTCTGCTTCTGACCTTCCGCGGTCTTGATCGCCGATTCACGCTGACCTTCGGCGGTCAGGATCATCGCGCGCTTCTCACGGTCGGCACGCATCTGCTTCTCCATAGAGTCCTGGATGGAGGGCGGCGGGTCGATCGCCTTCAGCTCGACACGGGCGACGCGGATACCCCAGCGGCCGGTGGCCTCGTCGAGCACCCCGCGAAGCTGGCTGTTGATCGAGTCACGCGAGGTCAGCGTCTGCTCGAGGCTCATGCCGCCGACGACGTTACGCAGTGTCGTGGTGGTCAACTGCTCGACACCGACGATGTAGTTCGAGATCTCGTAGACCGCGGCGCGCGAGTCGGTCACCTGGAAGTACACGACCGTGTCGATCGACACGGTCAGGTTGTCCTCGGTGATCACGGGCTGGGGCGGGAACGAGACGACCTGCTCGCGGAGGTCGATCCGCGCCCGCACCTTGTCCAGGAAGGGCACCAGAAACGTCAGGCCGGGAGAAGCCACCGTCCGGAACCGGCCCAGCCGTTCGATCACAGCGGACTGCGCCTGCGGCACCACCATGATCGCCTTGACCACGACGACGACCACGAACAACGCGAGCAATCCGACGACGATGAACACCACTGTTTCTGACAACTACCTTCCCCTTACGTAGAAACCCTTTGCTGTTCGGCCGTCCGGCTCACAGCTCGGCGGAGACGACCGCCGTGGCGCCCGAGATCTCGACGACCGTCACCGATGTCCCTGGGGCGATCGGTTCCCCTTCGGTCATGGCCCGGGCCGACCAGACGTCACCCGCCAGCTTCACCTGCCCGGCTTCGACGTCCACTGTGGACACTACTACCGCTCGCGCGCCGATCAGCGCGTCGGTGTTGGTCTTGATGTCCGGTCCCGCGAGGAACCGGCGTTTGAGGGCGGGCCGGACGAGGGCGAGCATCCCGACCGAGGCGACGGCGAACACCGCGACGTCGATGAACGGGTTCCCGGTCAGTGCGGCGGAGCCCGCCCCGAACAGGGCTCCCGCACCGACCATGAGCAGGAACAGGTCACCCGAGAGCAGCTCGGCGATGATCAAGAGGATCCCGGCGATCAGCCAGATGAGAGCGCCTGTCATGCGTTCATGCTCCCAGATCGCGCCGATTCATACCGAGGAAGCGAAACCGACGTGACCGACGCGTAACCTTGAGTGACCTCGCGCGAACCGGTCATTCAGGACTCCTCGCCCGGGTCGGAGACGAAGTCGATGAGCCGCTCCACCGCTCCGATCAGCGGCGTTTCCAGATCCCGGTAGCTGCCGACCGCCGCCAGCACGCGCTGCCAGCCCTCCCACGGCTCGCCCCAGCCGAGCGCGTCGCAGACACCCTGTTTCCACTCCGTGCCACGCGGGATCTTCGGCCAGCCGCGAATGCCGACGACCGCGGGTTTCACGGCCTCCCAGATGTCGATGTACGGATGTCCGGTGATCAGCACGTTCTCGTCACGGATTCCGTCGACGATCCGGGATTCCTTGCTTCCCGCGACCAGATGGTCCACCAGCACACCGAGGCGCCTGCCGGTTCCGGTGCCGAATTCGTCGATGCGATCGGCGAGCACGTCCACACCATCGAGTGGTTCCACCACCACGCCCTCGACCCGCAGATCGTGTCCCCAGACCCGTTCGACGAGTTCGGCGTCGTGCTTGCCCTCCACCCAGATGCGCGAATCGCGGGCGACCCGGGCCTTGAGCCCTTGGACCTGGACCGACCCGGACGCGGAGATCCGCCTGGCCGGGGTCTTCGGGGCCGCCTTCGCGGGCACCAGCGTGACCGGTTTGCCTTCGAGCAGGAAACCCGCGGGATTCAGCGGGAACACGCGGTGCTTGCCGTGGCGGTCTTCGAGGACGACGTTGCCGTACTCGATCTTCACCACGGCACCGCAGTAGCCGCTGGCCGGGTCTTCGACCACGAGCCCGGGTTCGGCGGGCACCTCGGGGATCTTCCGCTTGCGCGGACCGGACAGCACGTCGTCGTACGAATGGGAGCGCACGGCGATCGACGCTATCGGGGCACGCGGTCGACGTCTCCCCGCCACGCCGGTCAGGCGGCCATCCGCCGCCCTGCCGACGTCGATCGCGGACTCAAGTTCACCGACAGAATGACAGCATCGCTTCGACGAACGGGGTCCGCTCACCCCGTTCGAGCGGGCGCATCACGAACAGCGGCGCGAGTGCGACGCACCACGCGCGCACTCGTCCGGCGTCGAATCCGGGAAGGTGCGGGGCGATCGCGTCGAAGCCGTCTTCGAGCGTGCCGCCTTCTTTCATCGGCAGCGTGACCCAGTCGGCCAGATCGAAGGACGGGTCGCCGACGCTCGGCCGCGGATCGATCGCGACCGCGCCCCGTCCGGGCCCGCCGTCGAGGACGTTGCCCGGATGCAGGTCGCCGTGCACGATCGCGGTCCCTCCCCCAACGGTCGCGAGAGCCAGCGCCCGCAGCCGGGCGCGATCGAGCGTCTCCAGCGACAACGTGGACTCGGCCACCGATCCGCGCAGCCCTCGCTCGGCGAGGCCGTACATGAAGGTGACCCGGTCTTCCAACGTCGAGAAGCCTGACGGCGGAGTCACCGCATGGATCTGGGTCAGCAGATCGCCGACCTCCGCCCACGGCACGTTCGCCCCCGCCTCCAGCAACTGCGTGCCGGGATCGATGCCCTCCAGCAGGATCGCCCCGTCGGCGAGTTCGGTGGCGAGCACCTGCACGACCCGCGAACAGCCGTCCCACGCGCGGAGCGCGGCGGCCTCGGACTCGGCGATCGCGTGATCCGGGGTGAGTTTGAGGACCTTCTTGGCGCCGTCTTCCCCGGCACAGATCAGGGTCCGGCCGGTGTTGCCGGGTTTCGCGTCGACGACGGCGAGCCCCCACCGCGCCGCCAGCCGCGCCACGAGCGCGGGCAGTTCGTCGCACCAGGTCGTGACGTCGTCACCGAACCGCTCGATCAGGCGTGCGCGGGCCTGATCGTCCAGCACCTTCAGAACAGCGGCCACGGAATGGCGCGCCAGTCGTCGCCGGGCTCCGGGAAGACACCCTCCGCCAGCAGCAGGTCGGTGCGCTCGGCCAGCGCGCGGATCTCGAAACCGGTGAGGTGCTCGCCGAGCGCGGCGCCGAGTTCGCCGTCCAGCCGCTCGCGCAGACCACGAAGCCTGCCCACCTCGGCCTCGCTCAGCCGCTCGCCGATCCAGCCCCAGAGCACCGTCCTCAGCTTCGGGTCGGTGTGCAGGCAGATGCCGTGGTCGACGCCGTAGATCCGGCCGTCGGCACCGGCGAGCACGTGCCCGCCCTTGCGGTCGGTGTTGTTGACCACGATGTCGAGCAGGGCGAGTTCCCGCATCCCCTGCCGGTCCGCGTGCGCGAGCACCGCGGGTTCACCGTCGCGATCGTGTGCGTGCAGCACGACGCGCCAGTCGTCCGGCAGATTGTCCGGGGAGCGGACGTCGACCAGTTCCTCGTCGGTGGTCTCGATCCACAGCTGCACCATGCCGGGCCCGAACGGCCCGTCGCGCAGCACCGTTGGCGGGATCGCGCCGAGCCCGGAGGCTTCGGCGACCATGGCCGTCGCGACCTCGCGACCGGCGAGCGTCCCGTCCGGGAAGTCCCACAACGGCCGCTCACCCGACACCGGTTTGTACACGACGTTGCCGGTCACGCCGTCGAGTTCGATCGTGCAGAAGAGCGTGACGTTGGAGGCGTCGACGAGCCTGCCTTCGACGTCGATCTTGCCGCGCGCCACCAGCTCCCGCGAAGTCTCCGTCACCCTGTCAGTCCTCGAGGACGTCGACGTCGCGCCGGTACCCGTTCTGACGCGGGCAGATGTGGCCCGCCGGATCGAGCGGCTCGGCGCACAGGGGGCACGGCTTGCGGCCGGCGTTGACCACCCGGTCGGCCCGCTCAGCGAAAGCGCGCGCCGCGCCAGGGCTCAGGAAGACACGGACGGCGTCCGGACCTTCTTCGGTGTCGTCCAGAACGACCGTTTCGTCCACCTCGCCTTCCGTCATCGCGAGCAGTTCGATGACGACGGCGCTGCTCTCCGCGTCCCAGCCGAGACCCATGGTGCCGACGCGGAACTCCTCCTCGACCGGAACCGTGAGGGGGTCGACGTCGAGGAGCTCGTCGGGCGCGTCGTCCGGTACGTCCGCGCCGAACCGGCTGGCGACCTCTTCCAGCAGCGATCCGAGCCTTTCGGCCAAGACCACGACCTGCTGTTTTTCGATCGTCACACTGATCGTGCGGACGTCCTCGGACGCCTGGAGGTAGAACGTGCGGTCGCCGGGCTCACCGACGGTTCCTGCGACGAACCGGTCGGGCTGGCGGAAGACGTGGATTACGCGAGACATGGCACCGTTGACCCTAGGCCACGGCCCCATGATCGGCATCCGCCGCCCCAAGGTTCAGCCAAGGGCGAAACCGCCGCGCCCCGGGCCGTCATCGGCAAAGGGACGAACCTAGTCTTCCCCTGTGGTTGAGATCGCCCCTTACGGCACCTGGACGTCTCCCCTGTCGGCCGCCGATGTCGCGGCCGCGGGAGTCAGCGCGCAATGGCTCGGAACGGCGGGAAACGAGGTGTGGTGGGCCGAAGCGAGAACCGGTGAGGGCGGCCGCGTGACCCTCGTGAGGTCCCGCGCCGACGGCACCGTCGAAGACGTCCTTCCCGCTCCGTGGAACGTCCGGAACCGGGTCCACGAGTACGGTGGCCGCCCCTGGCTCGTCCTCGGCGACGACCTGGTCTTCACCCACTGGGCCGATCAGCGCGTCTACCGCCGCGACCTGACCACCGGCGAGACGACCCCGCTCACTCCGGAACCGGCCACGCCGCACCAGATCCGCTACAGCGACCTGCGGCCCGGCCGGACCGGCGAAGTGTGGCTGGTGCGCGAACGCAGCACCGGCCCCCGGCGCGTGGACATCGCCCGCGACCTCGTCGCCGTTCCTCTCGCCGGCGGCCCGGAACGGGTGTTGACGGCCAGTCACCACTTCCTCACCGCGCCGCAGCTCTCCCCCGACGGCACGCGTGCGGCGTGGATCGGCTGGAACCATCCCGCGATGCCTTGGGACGGCACGGAACTGTGCGTCGCCGGACTCCGCGAGGACGGGACCTTCGGGCCCCACCGCGTCCTCGCCGGCGCGGCGGACGTCTCCGTCTGCCAGGTCGAATGGGAAACGGCGGACAGCCTGCTGGCGCTGCTCGACCCGGACGGCTGGTGGAACCTGCACCGCGTCGGACTCGACGGCGGCATCACGAACCTCGCACCGTCGGAGCAGGAGATCGGCGGTGCGCAGTGGAAACTCGGCGCGCGCTGGTTCACCCCGCTCGGGGACGGCAAGTTCGCCGTCATCGCCTCGGGCAAGCTCGCCGTCCTCGACGAGACGACGCGGCAAGTGACCCCTGTGGCGGCCGCCGCCGACCTCACCGCGTGGTCCACCAACGGTTTCGCGATCCACGAAGGCCGCGTGGTCGGCGTCGCGGCAGGGCCTGCCCGCGAAGGCGCCGTTGTGAAGGTCGATCTCGAAGCCGGGACGGTCACCGAACTCGCGTCGGCGCCAGAACCGCCGTCACCCGCCTACCTGTCGACGCCCGTGGAGCGGATCTTCAAAACCGAAGACGGCGACCAGATCCCCGCTTTCGTCTATCTGCCCGCGAACGCCGACTTCGCCGCGCCGGACGGCGAACGTCCGCCGTTGTTCGTGTACCCGCACGGCGGACCGACCGGCCGGGACAGCGCGGTGCTCGACTACGAGATCGCGTACTTCACCAGCCGCGGGATCGCCGTCGTCACGGTGAACTACGGCGGCTCGACCGGATACGGCCGCGCCTACCGCGAACGGCTGCGGGAACAGTGGGGCGTCGTCGACGTCGCGGACTGTGTCACCGTCGCCGAAGCCCTCGCCGCCGAAGGCACCGTCGACGGCGACAGGCTGGCCATCCGCGGCGGCAGCGCCGGCGGGTACACCTCCGCCGCCTCGCTGACCACCACGACGACCTACCGCGCGGGCACCGTGATGTACCCGATCCTCGACCTCGGCCAGTGGACCGGTGACGGCGGCGAGACGCACGACTTCGAGTCCCGCTACCTCGACGGGCTGGTCGGGCCGCTGCCGGAATGCGCACAGCGCTACCGGGACCGGTCGCCGATCAACAACGCGGGCACTCTCGCCGGCCCGTTGTTGTTCTTGCAGGGCCTGGAGGACGAGATCTGCCCGCCGGAGCAGGCGGATCGGTTCGTGGCCGGGCTGGCTGGGCGCGGCATCGAGCACGCCTACCTGAGGTTCGAGGGCGAGCAGCACGGTTTCCGGAAGGCGGAGACGATCGTGGCCGCACTCGAAGCGGAGTTGTCGTTCTACGGTCAGGTCTTCGGCTTCGAAACGCCCGGCGTGCCGACGCTCCGGCTGAGCCGATGAGGCCGTCGAAGACGCGGCCGGGCGACACGATCGCCTTGGTCGCCCCGGCAGGTCCGGTCCCGGCGGATCTGGTCGAGAAAGCGCTGCCGGTCCTCCGCGGCTGGGGCGTCGAAGTCCACGTCGGCGAGTGCGTCCGCGCGGCGTCCACCGGCTACCTGTCGGCATCCGACGAGGCACGGGCCGCCGAGTTCACCCGCGCCTGGCTGGACCCCGGGGTGACCTGCGTCCTCGCCGCCCGCGGCGGCTACGGCTCACAGCGGATGCTCGACCTCGTCGACTGGACGGCGCTGCGGGCGGCCGGGCCCAAGATGTTCGCCGGGTCGAGCGACGTGACGGCGCTGCACCTGGCCGTGAACGTCCACTTGGGACTGGAGACGCTGTTCTCGCCCATGCCCGCGACCACGCTGTTCGACG
This sequence comes from Amycolatopsis sp. WAC 01375, assembly GCF_003947325.1. Classification (NCBI taxonomy): domain Bacteria; kingdom Bacillati; phylum Actinomycetota; class Actinomycetes; order Pseudonocardiales; family Pseudonocardiaceae; genus Amycolatopsis; species Amycolatopsis sp. WAC 01375. The sequence continues at coordinate 61,899 of NZ_QHHW01000044.1, read as the reverse complement.
CGGTCGCCGCCGAACACCTGCGGCTTTCGTTGTTCGAGCCGGACTCCGTGCGGACGATCGCGTCGCCGACGTCGTCACCGCTGGTGCCGGGCACCGCGACCGGCACACTCGTCGGCGGCAACCTCGCCCTCCTGGTCTCAAGCCTCGGCGCTCCGGAACAAGGCTCGGCGCGCGACGCGCTCGTAGTGCTGGAAGACGTCACCGAGAGCCTCTACCGGATCGATCGGATGCTCACCCAGTTGCTCCGTTCCGGCTGGCTCGACGGCGTCCACGGCTTCGTGCTGGGTTCGTGGAAGTCCTGCGGCGAAGCCGAGGCGATCCGAGCCCTGATGCTCGACCGTCTCGGCCCCCTCGGCGTGCCCATGGCCTGGGAATTCGGCATCGGGCACGTCCCCGCGTCGCCGACCATCCCCCTCGGTGCACGGGCCACCCTCGACGCGGACGCGGGCACCCTCCAGGTTTTGCCATAACGGCAACGGAACTTGCGCGATTGGTCGAACCGGGGGCATCTTTCGGACATGGATTCCACACAACAGTTCTGGGAAGACTTCTATCGCGACAAAGAGCAGGTCTGGAGCGGTAAGGCGAACCCGATCCTGGTGAACGAGGTCGCCTCGCTCACCCCGGGCACGGCACTCGATCTCGGCTGCGGCGAAGGCGGCGACGCCATCTGGCTCGCGCAGCAGGGTTGGCGCGTCACCGCCGTCGACATCTCGGAGGTCGCGCTCGAACGTGCCGCCGGGCACGCGGCCGGGGCCGGCGTCGAAGGCATCGTCTGGGAACGTCACGACCTGGCGAAGTCGTTCCCGGAGGGGCGCTTCGACCTGGTTTCCGCGCAGTTCTTCCACTCCCCCGTCGAGGTGGACGGCGAGCGGGACAAGGCACTCCGCCGCGCCGCCGAGGCCGTCGCCCCGGGCGGCACCCTGGTGGTCGCCGGCCACGCGGGCTGGCCGACCTGGATGGAAGAGCCGCCGCACAAGGACGTCCACTTCCCGACGACGGCCGAGGTCCTCGAAACACTGGCGCTGGCCGACGGTGAATGGACCGTGGAGCGGCAAGATCTGATCACGCACGACTTCCCGGGACCGGAGGGACAGCACGGAACGCGTTCGGACAACGTGCTCCGCGTGCGACGCTCGGGCTAGGTACCGTCGCGACATGCGGATGACGCCTGCGGAAGCCCGGTCACGGTTCGAAGGCGAGCGGATAGCGAGGCTGGCGACGACGGGCTCGGACGGCGTGCCGCATCTGGTGCCGGTGACTTTCGTCGTCGAAGGCGACTCGGTCGCGTTCGCGATCGATCACAAACCGAAGAGCACCACGGCGTTGCGGCGGCTGAAGAACATCGCGGAGAACCCCGTGGTCAGCTTCCTGACCGACCACTACGCCGAGGACTGGACCGGACTGTGGTGGGCCCGGGCGGACGGTGTCGCCCGGGTACTGACCGATCCCGACGAGCAGGCGCTACCGGTGCGGCTGCTGCGGGAAAAGTATCCGCAGTACGAGGCGCAACCCGCTCCGCATGCCGTGGTGAGCACAGTGGTCTGCTCCTGGAGTGGATGGCGCGCTTCCTGAGCTTTCTTTTGGCGTTGTTGCCGCCCGGCGGCAACAACGCCACCGCCGTGCTGTATAGGTCGTTATACACTTTGGTGGCCTGGTCAAGTCCATGAAGGACTCCTTGAGGGACTCTGGGTCCGTGAAGGGGCCCTTCACGGACCGCTTGCTCGCCTCAGAAGTCACACCCGTCACATCTTGATCGCGTGAAGGCCCCCTTCATGCGGCTCAGCCGAGGAAACTCGCCCTTCTCGACCGCGCCATTCCCCACCCTGGAAGGCAGGGGCCCGGCAAGTCGCATAGCCTCTGGTCAAGCAGGTCTTGGAGCGGCGGAGGCGGGGTCGCCACAGCGGCCTGATACCTCCTCGACTGTCCACAGGGGACAGCTCCGGGGGTGACAGTGCCTCATCCGGGTGTTCCGCGACGGGGTCGCGAGTGGCGATTCGGGTTAGGGCGGACCTGTATTTGCCTACCTACGCTGGACCAGGCCGAGAGGGTTGACGATGTAGGTATTGGGACGTTGAGTGTCCCGATTCCTACATCGTCACGACGTCGTGCCGGCCCCGGATCTTGATCAACGGAGGATGGGGACACTCAACGTCCCCTAATCCTCCACGCCCGGCCCTTGCCGTAACACCGGCACCAGTGGGTAGGCAAATACCGGTCCGCCAGAACCGTCCTTGCCACTCACGACCCTGTCGAAAACCGAACATATAAGCATCAAGTGGACATTCCGCCGCCGACGAGTGTCCTTTGTGGACAATCAGGCTCACCCCTTGAGCAAGCCGAACCGCCACTCAAGCTCTGCCCCTTCGGACAGTCGACGATATCCGGTCGAATCACCAATAACGCCACCGACCAGCGGATATTCGACTTTGCCGGGACCTGACTCTGAAGGCAGGGGCCCAGTCGAAAATCAGGAGGAGCGAGGGGCCTCGGCGGGCAGGAACTGCTCCACCGGCCTCCCCCGCCAAGCCGAGATGATCCCCAGCGGATCAGGCCGCAGCAGCGACGCGGCCGCGTACACGCTCGCCGCGACGACGCCCGCCATGAACCACCAGTCGTACAGCGCCTGCTCCCCTGTCGGGTAGTAGACCAGCGTCACGAACACCGACACCGCGACGACGACCGCGAGGTTCCGGCGACGCCATTCGAACGCGGACAGGACCACGAAACCCCAGGTCAGGTACCACGGCAGTGAGGGCGGCGGGACGATCGCGCCGGCCAGCAGGACGATCGCCATCCGGTGGATCGCCGGGTTGCCGCCGTCGCGGGCGAGCCACCATTGGCGGCCGGCGAAGACGAACAGGCCGACCATCGCGATCGCCCGGAACACAGTGACGAACGGCGAGACCTCGACGTCGATCACCAGGTTCACCAGCGAGTAGAAGATCTCGCCGATCCCGGTCGGGAAGTTCATCCAGTTCGCGATCAGCGTCGGCGCCTTGAGGCCGGTCAGCCAGCCGAGGTTGACCGAACCGAGCGACAGCCAGGTACCCGCGACGAACACCGGCAGGAAGATCCCGACCGACGCGGCGCCCGCACGGAAGAAGTTGACCACCTTCCGGTCGCCGGGCAGGTGGTTCGCCCACACCCAGACCAGGAACGGCAGCGCCCACGCCGCGGTGGGTTTGATCAGCATGCCGACGGTGACCAGGACGATCGCGACGACGTGTTTGCGCTCCAGCGCGGCCAGCACACCGACGGTGAGGAAGCCCAGCATCAGCAGGTCGTTGTGCGGGCCGCCGACGAGGTGGATGACCGTCATCGGGCTGGCGATGGCGAGCCACAGGGTGATCGGCAGCTTGCCGCCGAGGTGTTTGACCAGCCGCGGCAGCGACCACAGCATCCCGACCAGGCCGAGCATCAGGACCAGGCGGGTCACGATGACGCCGGCGATCATGTCGTTGCCGGTGACCGAGACGATCCCCTTGGCGACCAGCAGGAACAGCGGACCGTACGGCGCGGGCGTGGTCTGCCACAGCGGGTGCACGTTCTGCACGACGTCCGGCAGCACGGTCAGCTCGGCGGGTCCGTTGGCGTACGGGTCGAGCCCATGCAGGAGCTGAGCGCCCTGCGCGAGGTAGGAGAAGACGTCGCGGGTGAACAGCGGCGGCGAGACCAGCAGAGGCGCCATCCAGCAGGCGGAGGCGATCACGATCGGACGGCTGCCGATCCGTCCGGCGAGCGCGTAGCGGCCCAGCCGGACCCATGCCCAGATGATCAGCCCGAAGCCCGTGTAGAGCATCGCGTTGGCGAGGATGCGGCCGTGGCCGTAGCGGATCCACGACAACGGTCCGTGCCCGAGGATCGGGTCACGGATGAGGATGCCGCCGGCGCCGAGCGCCGCCAGCATCAGCAGCGTGCTGCCTATGGTTCCCATCGCGATGGTGCGGTACGGGAACCGGGAAGGCACCCGGAGCCGCTCGCCGAGGGAACCGGCCGAGGGCGTCTGCGGGGGTTCTGTCGTGGTCGCCATTTCGAGATTGGAGGTTACACACCGCGCCTGTGCGTGTGCGCGGCAATGGGTGTTTCCCGCGTCGGACACGGGAATCCCCTCGCTCAGCGGTCGGCCGCCGCACGCTGGGCGGTGCCACCGGGCAACGCCGCGAGCAGCGACTTCGTGTAGTCGTGTTTCGGGTCCAGCAGGACCTCTTCCACGGTACCGACCTCCACCAGTTCCCCGCGATACATCACCGCGACCCGGTCGGCGATGTTCCAGGCCAGTCCGAGGTCGTGGGTGATCACGAGCCCGGCGAGACCCAGCTCACGTCGCAGGCGCAGCAACAGCGCGAGGATCTCCCCTCGCACCGAAGCGTCGAGTGAGGCCACCGGTTCGTCGGCGACGATCACGCCTGGGTCCAGCGCGAGCGCGCCCGCGATGACGACCCGCTGCCGCTGCCCGCCGGACAGCTCGTGCGGGAGCCGGTCGAGGAACTTCTCCGCGGGCCGCAGTTCGGCCGCTTCGAGGGCCTTGATGACGAGCTCGTGCTCGTTCGCGGCCATTCCGTGGATGCGGGGGCCTTCCGCGACGGCCTCGTACACCGTGTGGTTCGGGTTCAGCGCGCTCGTCGGGTCCTGCAGCACGAGCTGGACCTGCCGCCGGTACGCCTTGAGCCCGGCGCCGCCGAGCGGGACCGGTTTCCCGGCGTACCGCACCGCACCGGAGTCGGGTTTCTGCAGCCCGAGCAGCGTCCTGGCCAGTGTCGTCTTGCCAGAGCCGGACTGGCCGACGAGCGCGACGATCTCGTCCTTCCGCACCTGGAGGCTCACGCCGGCGACGGCGTGGATGCGCTTGCCGGTGCGGTCGCGGAAGCTGACGCGCAGGTCCTCGGCCTCCAGCAGCGCGGGCTGGTCACCGGTGCGTTCCGGTTCCGGTGGCAACGGCGTGCTGGTGGCGGGCGCGAACCGCGACACCGGGTCGCCGACGGTCGGGAACGCGGCCGCCAGCGCCTGGCTGTGCTCGTGCCGCGGCGCGCTCATCAGCTCCGCGCTCGGCCGTTCCTCGACGATCTCGCCGTCGTACATCACCGCGATCCGGCGGCAGGTCGCGGCGAGCACCGACAGGTCGTGGCTGATCATGATCAGCCCGATCCCCTGTTCGGCGACCAGCCTGCCCAGCAGGTCGAGCACCTGCGCCTGGACGACGACGTCCAGCGCGGTGGTCGGCTCGTCCGCGATGATCAGTCGCGGTGAGCAGGCCAGCGCCATCGCGATCATGACGCGCTGTTTCTGGCCGCCGGACAGCTCGTGCGGGTACGCCCCGGCGCGGCCGGGCGGCAGGTCGACCTGTTCGAGCAGTTCCTTGACCTTGGCCTGGATCTCACCGTCCGACAGCGCCTTGCCGCCGGGCGGGTGCAGGCGGATCGGCTCGGCGATCTGTTCGCCGATCCGGCGGACCGGGTTGAGCGCGTGCATCGCGCCCTGGAACACGACCGAGGCCTCGGCCCAGCGCACCGCGCGCAGCCTGCCCCACTTCATGGCCGTGACGTCTTCGCCGTCCAGCAGGATCTCTCCGCTGACCTTGGCCGACCGCGGGAGCAGCCGCAGGACGCTCATCGCGACGGTCGACTTTCCCGACCCCGACTCCCCCGCGACCCCGAGGGTGTCACCGGGTTCGAGCACGAGGCTGACACCGCGTACGGCGGCAACCTCACCGCTGCCGGTGGCGTAGGTGACGCCGAGGTTCTTCAGTTCCAGCAAGGGGCTCATGAGTGCTGTCCCTTCAGGCGCGGGTTCAGCACGGTCTCCAGCGCGCGTCCGACGAGGGTGAAGGCGAGAACGACCACGACGATCGCGATACCCGGCGGCAGCAGGTTCCACCAGGCGCCCTTGCTGATCGCGCCGTTGTTCAAGGCGGTCTGCAGCATGGCTCCCCAAGAGACTGTGTTCGGGTTGCCGACGCCGAGGAACGCCAGCGTCGCGTCCGCGATGACCGCGTTGCCCACGACGAGCGTGGTGTTGGCCAGCACGAGCGGCATGACGCCGGGAAGGACGTGCTTGCCGACGATGTGCAGGTGACCGCCGCCGAGTGCTTTCGCACGTTCGATGTACGGGCGGCCCTCGATCGTGAGGGTCTGCGCGCGGACCAGGCGCGCTGTGCTTGGCCAGGCGGTGACGCCGATGGCGATGATCACCGTCATCGTGCCCTGATCCAGCACCGAGGCGAGCGCCACGGCGAGGACGAGCGACGGCAGCACCAGGAAGAAGTCCGTGAACCGCAGCAACAGCCCGGAAAGCCAGCCACCGAAATGCGCGGCCGCGATCCCGATGAGGGTGCCGATCAGCACCGAGAGGAACGCCGCCGAGAAGCCGGTGAGCAGCGAGATCCGCGCGCCCCAGAACGTCATCAGCAGCACCGAGCGGCCGTCGATGTCGGTGCCCAGCCAGAACTCGCCGCTGGGCGGTTCCAGCGAAGTGCCTTCGGCCTTGGTGACGTCGAGGCCGGATTCGTCCGAAATCACCGGGGCGAGGATGGCCAGCAGCGTGATGAGGCCGAGGAAGGCCAGTCCGAAGACGCCCGCCTTGTTCGTCGTGAACTCGTGCCAGCGCTTCGCCACCGACTCACGGCGGCGGCGCCAGACGATCGAACCGGGTTTTTCCGCTGTGGTCATGCCGTCCGCACCCTGGGGTCGAGCACGCGGTAGAGCAACTCCGCGAGCAGGTTCATCAGCACCACCGCACCCGCGAGGGTCACGAAAACTCCTTGCAGGACAGGCAGATCAGGCCCGCGGAGCGCTTCGTAGAGCAGCTGCCCGAGCCCCGGCCAGCTGAACACGGCCTCCACCGAGACCGCACCCGAGACGACCATCCCGAACTGCATGAAGACCAGCGTCACCGTCGGAAGCAGGGCGTTGGGCACGGCGTGCCGCTTGCGGACGAGGTCGTCGCGCAGCCCCTTGGCCCGCGCGGTGGTGAGGTAGTCCGAATTCATCTCGCCGATCAGGGACGACCGCATGACCAGCATGTACTGCGCGTAGAACACCACCAGCAGGGTCACGCACGGCAGCACCAGATGGTGGAGTACGTCGAGCCCTTCGCTGAAGAAGCCCGGCGCGACGTCCGGGGAATGCATGCCACGGCTCGGAAAGAGACCGTTGCTGGCCACCAGCAACATGAGCCCGAGCCAGAACTGCGGTACCGACCACAGCGTCAGCGCGAGTCCTGTTTGGACCTTGTCGAACCTGCTCCCCCGGCGCCAGCCCGCGCGGATGCCGAGCCACAGGCCGAGCATCACCGCGAGCACGGTCGCGCTGCCGACGAGCAGGATCGTCGGCCACAACCGCTCGCCGACCATGTCGAAGACCGGGCGCCGCTGCAGGTACGACACCCCCATGTCGCCCTGGAGCAGGCCGACGACGTAGTCCCAGAACTGTTGCAGCAGGGGCTTGTCCACGCCCATCTGCTCGCGCAGCTCGGCCATCATCTTCGGGTCGGTCGGCCGGTCGCGGACCATGAACCGCACGGGATCGCCGGGCAGTGTCCGGAACAGGAAGAACCCCAGCACGACGACGAGCGCGAGGCTCGCCAGCGCGCCGCCGATCTTGGAGAGCACGAACCGGGCGGTGCCGGTCCCGCCCCGGCGCTCGTCGGGATCGACGAGCGCCGGGGTCTGGTCGAGGGAACTGAGTGCTTCGGTCAACGAGTTCTACTCCCGGTCGTCGGCCGACTTGCCGCGCCGCCCGAGCAGCACGCCACCGCCGACGAGCACCACGAGCACGACCGCGCCGATGCCGATCCACAGTCCGGTGTTGCTGCTTTCCTCGGCGCCCGGCGCTGCCGCGTCGGCCGGAGTGGCGCCGTAAACGCCCCAGTAGCCGGACTGCTCGAGGATCGCGCCGTCGGGCTGCGGCTGCTTGGTGAACGAGGCGAACTTGTCCGAGCGGTAGGCCTCGAGCACGTTGTCGTAGTCCAGGACGACGTCGACGTACTCGCCGGCCAGCACGGCCTGGGCCTGCTTGACGAGCTCGGCGCGCTTGGCGGGGTCGAACTCGGTCAGCTGCTTCTTGTACAGGTCCTCGTAGCGCGGGTCGCAGAAGAACGTCGCCGAGCTGCCGCCGTTGCCCTCCGCGTTCGGGCGGCCGGCGCAAGTGTTCAGGCTGAGGGCGTAGTCCGGGTCGGGCGAGGTGCCGTAGCCGGAGATCGCGAGGTCGTAGTTGCCCGCGGTGGTGCGGTCGTCCAGCTCGTCGTCGGAGACGAGTTCCTGTTTGACGCCGATGCCGACGTCCTTGAGCCAGCCGCTGACGAACTGCGCGACACGCTGGTCGAACGGCCGGTTCGCGTGACCGGCGAGCCGGAACTCCAGCTTCGCGCCGCCGGGCGCGACGCGGATGCCGTCCGCGCCCTTGGCGTAACCCGCCTGGTCGAGGGTGGCGTTCGCGGCCGCGATGTCGAACTTGGTCTTCTCCGCGTCCGACGGGGTCCAGGTGTAGGCCTTGTAGATCGCCGGGACGACACCGGTCCCGGGCTGGCCGTAGCCGTTCATCACCTTCTGGACGATGCTCTCCGTGTCGATCGCCTGCGCGATCGCCTTGCGGACCCGGACGTCCTTCAGGATCGGGTTGCCGTCACCGATCGGCTGGTCGAGGACGTTCTTGACGCCGAAGTTGATGATGAGCTCGTTGTACCGGCGGCCCGGCGCCTTGTTCGTGGTGATGTTCTTCTCGCCCTTGAGCGCGTCGAACTGCGTCGGCGTGAGCCGGTTGATGACGTCGACCTCGCCCTGCTTGAGCGCGTTGACCGCGGCCTCGGCGTCCTTGAACTGCAGCAGCTGCAGTTCGTCGACCTTGGGCGCGCCACGCCAGTAGTCCTTGTTCGCCTTGAACTTCACGAACTCGTTCTTCTTGTACTCGGTCAGCAGATACGGTCCGCTGCCGACGCCGACGACGGCCATCTCGTCGGTCGAGGGGGCGTTGAGGTCCTTGATCGGCTCCCAGATGTGCTTGGGCACGATCGGGACGTCGAGCGAGGTCATGCTCGCCTGCGGTGCCTTGGTCTTGATGACGAGCGTCTTGTCGTCCGGCGCCGACACCGACTCGAAGTTGGTGACGTAGCTGCCGTTCGCGGTGCGGGCGTTCTCGTCGTCGAGCATCCGCTGGAAGGTGTACGCGGGGTCCTGCGCAGTGATCGGCTTGCCGTCGGACCACTTCATCCCCTGACGGATGGCGAAGGTCCAGGTGAGCTTGTCGTCCGAGGTCTTCCAGGACTCGGCGATGCCACCCGTGGGCTGGGTGTCCTCGGCCGAAGGCAGGGTGAGGAACTCGTAGTTGAACCGGCCGACCTGCGTCGACGCCGCCAGCTGGGCGGTGAAGGGATTCAGGTGGTCGATGCCGGTCGTGAGCGCCACCCGGAGGACCTTGCCCTGCTGCTGTGCCGCCGCGACGGGCACGAAAGGCACCGTCGCGACCGCCGAAGCGGCAAGGACCGCGACTACGCGAAGACCGCGTAGTCGCTTCGGAAAACGCTCAGTGCGCACGAAGACCACCCCATCGAAACTCGCTGTAACCCAACCCCCGAGGCGGAAAAGTAACCACATGTCGCGGTAACCGCGCAATGACTCGCCAACACCGATCGTGCACGGCGGATGTCGTCGCGTGGTCGATAGCTACTTTACGTCTCGACGACATTGCGGTGAGTCACCATTTCGGCGCGCGAGACGGCAACACGTGCAGTGTCCTGGGTATTCAAGGGAAGCGTGCTTGCAGCACGCTTGCGCCCGATGATGCTCAATCGATACGTGCGACGAAGTGCGAGCAAAGCGACTCGTCACCTGCTTGCGGTACTTGCGTGCGCAACCATCGCAAGCAGGTGACGAATCGCGACGCGTCAGCCGACGGGGACCTCACGCCGTCGCGCGCTGGCGGCGGCCGCGTAGAGCCACGCGAACAGCGCCCACATGCCGGCGAAGATGAGCCCGACGGTCACGTACGCGACCGTCCACAGCACGGCGGGCGTCTCCGACTTCCGTTCCCGTTGCAGGAACTCGATCTCGGACATGAACGGGCGGGTACCGGACGCCGCGTCGATCGCCGGGGCGTCCGCGGCCGGGTCGGCGGGCGCGTAGATCGGGGCGAGCCCCATCACCCGGTTCGGGACGTGCACGCGGATCCCGGTCTTCCACTGTCCGAACACCGGCAGCGGCTGGGTCGTGCGATACACCCCGTCGCCGATCTTCTCCAGCGGCGCGGTGAAGAAGTCGCCGCCCTGCCAAGCGAAACCGTTCAGCCACACGGCGTCGTCGGCGAGATCGGGATGGGAGATCGTGACGGTCGCGTCGACCCAGCGGGGCGCGCCACCGCCGTGCGGGTTCGAGATCGGCAGCCCGGCCGCGGCCTCCGTCAGCCGGACGTCGGCGGTGAATCCGCCGTCCGGATCCTGCGGGACGGCGACGGCCGACATCAGGGCGACCGCGCCCAGCGCGCCGACGAGTCCGACGGTGTGGCGGGGGCCGGCCGCGGGCACCTGCGTCGCCGTCTCCTCCACGCGCTGGTACTGCCAGACTCCGATGAATGCACCCGCCAGAGCGGCGCCGGTCCCGAACAGGACGAACAACGGCAAATGGGCCGCCGGCCAAGGGTTCGGCATCAGCCACTGGGTGAACGCCGCCTCGGCGAGCATCCCGGCCGTCCCCACGAGCAGACCGGCGACAGCGGCGAAGGTGTAGCCCTGACGGCTCCGCATCGCCAGCGCGACGACCTCGATGATCACCGCTTCGGCGACGTACGGCAGCAACGAAGCCACGTGCAGATCGGCGAACAACGGGATGATGGTGAACGAAGCACGGGAGGCGAGGAAGACCGCGAGGACGATCAGCGCGCCACCCGGCCCCCAGGACAGCCGCCCGTAGGTCAGCGTCCAAGCGCCGATCAGGCCGACGAGCACGACCTGCGACAGCATCGGGAACTGCGGGACGCCGAGGTCGAACTCCATGAGGAACGCCGAAGCGCCCATCATCCAGGCGCCGGCGAGCACCGGGCCGAGCAGGCGCACGACCGGTCCGGTCGCGCCGACCTGTCGCGCTTCGCCGAGCAGCAATTGCAGCCCCAGCACCACGCAGACGCCGCCACCGATCATCAGGACGTGCGTCGGCCCCCATTCGGTGACGTCCTGGCCGAACAGCCGGTGCCAGACGTCGTCGAGCGGGAATCCCGCGATGCCGACCAGACCGGTCGCCATCATCTGGATGGACCCCATCGGTGCCCGCCAGTGCGGGCCGATCTTGAACGTGCGCTTGGGCAGGTTCTTCGTAGCCAGTGTCGCGCTGAGCACGCCGCTGGCGAAGATGCCCATCAACCCGAAGTAGATCGGGAAGTGCGACGGGTTCGCGAGCGGGCCTTCGTCGCGGCCGAGCTCCATGTGGATCGGCACGTCCCAATAGACGCCGATCAGCGCCGACATCCCGGAGAGGAACGCGACGAACATCGGCAGCGCGGCCCAGCGTGGCAGACCGCTGAAGTCACCCATCCAGTCGGCGACGCGGCCGATGACGGTCAGCTTCCCCGCGCGTTCGCGGAGCACGAAAAGGGCCAAGGGCAGGAAGACCGCGGTGAACATCAGGCCCGCGATAACGATCTGCCCGAATTGCGCGCCGCCGGCAGGCGGGCTCTCCTGAGCCATGAACACCGTTCTCGCCTTCCTGCTAACCTGAGTAACTGTTACCTTGGGGTAACACGATAGAGGTATGGTTCCGGCCAGGCAAGCCGGGGCGTACGACTTGGAGGAGCCTCGATGCGGAGGATCGGCGGGATCTGCGGGATCACGGTGGCCGCGCTGCTGGCCGTGACCGGCTGTTCGGGATCGACCGGCTCCCAACCGTCGCCGGGCACCGGCACCGTGAAGTTCTCGATCACCGCGGGCAAGCGCACAGCGGGCCCGGCGGAGGTCTCGGTGCGCACCGGCGAGAACGTCGCGCTCGAGGTCACCTCCGATCAGGCGGACGAACTGCACGTCCACGGCTACGACAAGGCCGCCCAGTTGGCCCCCGGGGTTCCGGGGACTGTCTCCTTCACCGCGAACATCGACGGGATCTTCGAGGTGGAACTGCACAAGAGCGGCGCGGCGGTGACCAAGCTCCGGGTCAGCGGATGATCCTGGCGCACGGCCTCGGCGGCAGGTCCGATCTGCCGGTGCCACTGTGGCTCGCGCTCTACGCGGGAGCGGCGGCCGTCGTCGTCTCCTTCTTCGCGCTCACCGTGTTTTGGAAGGAACCAAGGCTCCGCGGCGCCGACGCCGGCAGCGCACTCCCCCTCCCCCTGCAGCGGTTCGTCGACAGCGCGTTCTCGCGGGTCGCGTCACGCATGGCAGGCGTGGCGCTGTTCGCGGGTTTCCTCGCGATGGCGTGGGCCCGTCCCGGCAGTTCGGCCGACAACCCGGCTCCGGCATGGTTCTACGTCTGGTTCTGGGTGGGACTGGTTCCGCTTTCGCTCCTGTTCGGCCCGGTCTGGCGGCACCTGAATCCACTGAGGACGGTCGCGTCGCTGATCCCCGCGCGGCATCGCGAACTCCCGGACCGGCTGGGCTACCTGCCCGCGATCGTCGGTCTCCTGGCGTTTCTCTGGTTGGAACTGGTGTTCCCGCACTCGGATTCGCCGAGGGCGATCGCTCTTTTCTGCACCGTGTATGCCGTTATACACATTGCTCTCGGGGTGGTCTACGGTCCGCGCTGGTTCGACCGCGGCGATGCTTTCGAGGTCTACGCGCGCCTGATCGCGGCCTTGTCCCCGTTCGGCAGGCGCGGTGACGGACGGCTCGTGGTCCGGAATCCACTGGACGGGCTGGTCGCCATCTCCCCCGCGCCCTGGCTGACCGCGCTGGTACTGGTGGTGCTCGGCTCGACGGCGTTCGACGGCCTGACCCGGCTCCCGTTCTGGACGTCGCTGGACGCCGGTGTCCTCGGGGGCACCGCCGGGCTCGCGGCCTGTATCGCGCTCACGTACGGCGCCTACGCGGGCGCGATCAGCCTCACCAGGCCGTATCTGCGCCGAGGTTTCGACCCATATCCCGCGTTCGCGCCGTCGCTGATCCCGATCATGGTCGGCTACACGGTCGCGCATTACTTCTCGTTCGCCGTGTTCTCCGGGCAGCAGGGCTTCGGCCGCGCGATCGACTACACGGTCGTCTCGACCGGCGTGATCGCGCTGGTGCAGATCGCCGGAATCGTCGCGGGGCACGTGCTGGCCGTAACCTCGGCGCATGACCGTTCCGTCGGCGTGCTGCGCGCGAACTACGTCAAGGTGGGCCAGTACCCCATGCTGGCGCTGATGATCGGCTACACCGCGCTCGGGATCGCACTGGTGTCCGGCTCATGACCATCGCTGCGCGGGTGATGATGATGCACCAGGGCGGCTGGGACGAGATCCTCATCTTCGTCGGCCCCGTGGTGATCATCGGGCTGCTCGTCTACGTCGCGCGCAAACAGGTCCCGACCACCCCCGAAGAGGACGACGACTAGCCCTGGGTGGGCAGAGGGAATCCCGGCTCCACCCAGGGCTTTGCCGTGCCTGGACACGGCCTAGTCACGGAACCGATCCGTCGCTGCCAGCAACGCGGCCAGGATGCCGGGTTCGTCGTACGCGTGCGCGGCATCCGGCACGATCACCAGTTCCGAATCCGGCCATGCCTTGTGCAGGTCCCACGCGGAGACCACGGGCGTGGCGAGGTCGTACCGCCCCTGCACGATCACGCCGGGAATGTCCTTCAATGCGGCAGCTTCCCGGATCAGCTGTCCCTCTTCGAGCCAGCCGTTGTTCACGAAGTAGTGGTTCTCGATCCGCGCGAACGCCAGTGCGAATTCCGGCAAGGCGAATTCCGCCACCAGTTCGGGCCGGGGAAGCAGCGTCACCGTCGCGGCCTCCCAGGTACTCCACGCGACAGCGGCCGGCCCGTGCACCAGGGGGTCAGGGTCGGCGAGCAGCTCCGCGTACAGCTCGACGGGATCCCCGTCGAGCTCCGCGATCGGCGCCATGAATTTCTCCCACAAGTCCGGAAAGACGTTCGCCGCGCCACCCCGGTAGTACCACTGCAGCTCGGACGAACGCAGCGTGAAAACCCCGCGCAGCACCAACTCCGACACGCGTTCAGGGTGCTTCTCGGCATACGCCAGCGCCAACGTCGACCCCCAGGACCCACCGAACACCTGCCACCGCGAGATGCCCAGTGACTGCCGCAGTCGCTCGATGTCATCGACGAGATGCCAGGTCGTGTTCAACGAAAGATCGCCCGACGCGGAGGCGTGCGGCAACGACCGCCCGCAGCCGCGCTGGTCGAACAGGACGATCCGATACGCGGACGGGTCGAACAGCCGGCGGTGCGACGGCGAACAGCCGCCGCCGGGACCGCCGTGCAGGAAAACCACGGGCTTGCCGTCGGGGTTGCCGCATTCCTCCCAGTACACGAGGTTGCCGTCACCGGTGTTCAGGTGGCCCGACGCGTTGGGTTCGATCTCCGGGTACATGCGCCTATCGTCGGACACCTGGCGCAGCTCACGGACGAGACGACGCTCACGGTAGGTGCTGCCTGCTTGTCCAGTGCGGTGAACCGCTGGATCAGGCCGCCGATTCCGCCACGCTGGTGCGCTTCACATTCCGGCTTCAGCCGTCATGGCCGGGCCCGCCACCGAGAAGCAACGCCCCCGCCAACTCGGTGACCTCGTCCCGAGAGCGGCCGTTGTGGTCGGCGGCCATGAAGTGCTTGCCGATCAGGAGCGAGAACGCGAGCAGGCACCGGGCTTCGACCTCGTCCTCGTCGGTGAAGATCTCGCGCATGAGGGAACGCAGGTAATCCATCCGCTGGTTGTCGACCCGCCGGAGCCGTTCGGCCACCGACTGGTCGCGCCGGGCCCAATCCCTGATCGCGAGGTCGATCGGCAGTAGCCGGTCGCCGGCGAGCAGTCCGGCTCGCCGGATCTTCGCCCTGGCGTCGCCGCCTTCGCGCTCGACGCTCTCGAACAGCAGGTCGGTGCTCATCCGCTCCCAGGTGGCGAGCATTTCCTCCAGCAGCGTACCCCGATCAGCGAAATGGCCGTAGAACCCGCCTTTCGTGACGCCGAGCGCTTTCGCGAGCGCCTCGACGCGGACGGCGCCGGGACCTCCGGCAGCGAGGGCATGCAGTCCCGCGTCGATCCAGGCGCTCGGCGGGGTCCGGGTTTCGGCGGCCATGCGATCACCGTATCCCCCGTCACTCCGGCACCACGACGACGATATATACGCTACCGTATAGATGGCGGAAGTTGACTGGGAGGAACAACGACGATGACTGTCGGATTCGTGGCCACGCACTACCCGCACACCGATCATCACGACGATTTCGTCTCGCGCGTCCAGCGAGTCGCCGCCGTCCTGCGCTCCACTTCGGGCTGCCTCGCCGCCGAATGCTGGGTGACCGCCGCCGGAGACGCCGTGGTCTCGATCGTGCGGTGGGAATCCGAGGCGGCACAGGCGGCCTCGATGCAGGCTCTGGGCTCGGCGGATGTGGACGTCGCCTTCGACGACCGCGAGGTCCGGCCACGCGAGATCGTCCAACTGGTGTCGGCATGAAACTCGCGAACACGGCGCACACGGCCCACTCCTGGCGGATCCACGAAATCGCCGGGGACTTCGACCTCGAAGACGTCTGGGCACTGGAAACACCCGGCGGCCCGGACGACTTCGACAAGCTGGTGAAGCAGTTCTCGTCGGGCGATTTCCCGAACGGGGCGCCACTACCCGTCCGGGCGCTGTGGGCGCTGCGCTGGAAACTCGGCGGGCTGCTCGGCCTGGACAAGCGGACTTCCGGCCTCGACACCCGGGTGGGACCACTTCGCGCCAAACTGCCGGAAGACCTCCGCCGCACACCGACCGGACCGGACGAAGATTGGTCGCCGTTCACCCCGGTATACCGGCTCGAAGACGAATTCGCCGCCGAAATGGCGAACGGGACCATGCACGGCGTCCTGCACATCGCGTGGGTCGAAGACGGGCAGGGCGGGTATCGCGGTCAGATGGCGGTGCTGGTGAAACCCAACGGCCCGTTCGGCCGGGCGTACATGGGATTCATCAAGCCGTTCCGGTACCTGATCATCTACCCGGCGCTCATGCGGATGATCGCGCGGGAGTGGCGCGGCTAGCGAAGGTCCGTGAAGGCCTCCTTGAGGGACCCTGGGTCCCTCAAGGAGGCCTTCACGGACAGCCGACCACGCGTCATCGCCGACTGCTCCGCACCAGCGTCATGTCTTTCTCCCGCACCGGTTCCTGGCAGTGCGCGCAGACGGTCTCCGGCGCGAGGACCTCGCCGCACGAATGGCGCCACACCGTCGGCGGCGGCCCGTCCGTGACGTACCGATCGCCCCACGCCATGAGGTTCAGCAGCACGTGGTTGAGCGCGTGCCCCGCCTCGGTGAGCACGTACTCGTAGCGCGGCGGATGCTCCTCGTAGAGCCGTTTCTCGAGGATTCCCGTCTCGACGAGCTTGCGCAGCCGCGCGGTCAGGATGTCCCGGCTCGCCCCGGTGTTGCGGACGATCTGGTCGAACCGCCGCGCCCCGAAGAACACCTCGCGCAGCGCGAGCAGGCTCCAGCGCTCCCCGATCACCTCCATCGCGTTGGCGATCGAGCAGTCCCTCGGTCCTTCGGTCATGCGACCAGCGTAAACCCACTGAGTCTTGATTTCCAACCCACTCGATGTCACAGTGAGTTGGAGATTCCAACTCACCACTGGAGGCAGCCGTGCACGACGCGGTCATCGTCGACGCCGTCCGTACCCCGATCGGCAAGGGCAAGCCAGGTGGCGCCCTGCACGAAATCCATCCCGTCCAGCTGCTCGCCCACACGTTGCGAGCCCTCGTCCAGCGCAACGGCCTCGACCCGGCGCTGATCGACGACGTCATCGGCGGCGCGGTCGACCAGGTCGGTGAACAGGCCCAGAACGTCACGCGGTGGGCGGCACTCGCGGCCGGGCTGCCGGAGACCGTGCCCGCGACCACCGTCGACCGGCAATGCGGGAGCAGCCAGCAGGCCGTGCACTTCGCCGCGCAGGGCGTGATGGCCGGCGCGTACGACGTCGTCATCGCCTGCGGTGTCGAGTCCATGAGCCGCGTCCCGATGTGGTCGAACGTGCTGCCCGGCACCGATCCCCTCGGCCCCGGGGTCGCCGAGCGCTATCCGGAAGGCCTGGTGCCGCAAGGGATCAGCGCCGAGCTCATCGCCGCGAAGTGGTCGCTCGGCCGCGACGCGATGGACGAGTTCGCGGTGTCCTCGCACCAGAAGGCGGCGCGGGCGCACGCGCTCGGGCGGTTCGCGAGCCAGATCGTGCCGATCGAGACCCCGTCAGGCCTGGTCTCCACCGACGAATCCGTCCGACCGGGCACCGACCTCGAAACGCTGGCCAAGCTGCGCCCCGCGTTCCAGGACGAGGGGATCTCGGAAAGGTTCCCGCAGATCGACTGGTCGGTGACCGCGGGCAACAGCAGCCCGATCAACGACGGCGCCTCCGCCGTGCTCATCACCTCCAGCGAGACCGCCGCCAGACTGGGCCTGCGGCCGCGCGCCCGGCTGCACAGTTTCGCCGTCACCGGCTCCGACCCGCTGCTCATGCTCACCGGCGTCATCCCGGCGACGGAGAAGGTGCTGCGGCGCGCCGGTCTGCGCCTCGCGGACATCGACCTGTTCGAGATCAACGAGGCGTTCGCCAGTGTCGTGCTGGCGTGGCAACAGGAGACCGGGGCCGACCCGGCGAAGGTCAACGTCCACGGCGGCGCGATCGCGCTGGGCCATCCGCTCGGCGCGAGCGGCACCCGGCTGATGGGCACGCTGGTCAACGCGCTGCACCAGCACGGCGCCCGCTACGGCCTGCAGGCGATGTGCGAAGGCGGCGGCCAGGCCAACGCGACCATCCTGGAGACGTTGTGACCGACCGGCTTCCCAAGAAACTGGCGAACCATCCTTCGGTACGGGCGGTGCTCGCCAAACCGCGGGACAAGCCGTCACCGGTGATCGACGCCGGCTGGCTCAAGGAGATCTGCCTTGCCGCCGGTGCCGACGACGCGGCGGCCGTCCCGCTCGACCATCCGGATCTGGCCGGCGAACGTGAACACGTCCTGCGCGCGCTCCCCGACACCAAGACCCTGGTCTCGCTGGTGGTGCGGCTGAACCGCGACGACGTCCGCTCCCCCGCCCGCAGCGTCGCCAACCAGGAGTTCCATCGTGGCGGCGAGATCATCAACGAGGCCGGGCACACGATCGTCCGGACACTGCAGGACGCCGGATACCGCGCGATCAACCCGTCGGCGACGTTTCCGATGGAGATGGAGCACTATCCCGGCCGGATCTGGGTGGTCGCGCACAAGACCGTCGCCGTCGCGGCCGGACTCGGCGCCATGGGGCTGCACCGCAACGTGATCCACCCGAAGTTCGGCAACTTCGTGCTCCTCGCGACGTTGCTCGTCGACGCCGAGGTGTCCGGCCACGGCGAGCCTCTCGACTACAACCCCTGCCTGGAGTGCAAGCTGTGCGTCGCGGCTTGCCCGATCGGGGCGATCTCGAAGACCGGCGAGTTCGACTTCCTCTCCTGTTCGACGCACAACTACCGCGAGTTCATGAGCGGCTTCACCGACTGGGCGCAGACCGTGGCCGACAGCGAGGACGCCGCCGACTTCCGGTCCAGGGTGACCGACTCGGAGAACGTGTCGATGTGGCAGAGCCTCGCGTTCAAGCCGAACTACAAGGCCGCGTACTGCATGGCCGTCTGCCCGGCGGGTGAAGACGTGCTCGGGCCGTACCTCGACGACCGCCGCGGCTTCCTCGGCACCGTGGTGAAACCGTTGCAGGACAAGGTGGAGACGCTGTACGTGCGAGAGGGTTCGGCCGCGAAGGCCTACGCCGAACGCCGCTTCCCGCACAAGCCGGTGAAGGAGGTCGACGGCGGCTACCCGGCACGGTCCTGAGCCACGTCGTCACATCTTCGTTCCCCCACACGTCAGGATTACGACTGATCGATGAAGGATGGGGACCGTGGACGAACACGACTGGCTGGCACGACGCTTCGAGGGGCACCGGACGCATCTGAGGGCGGTGGCGTACCGGATGCTCGGTTCGCTCAGCGAAGCGGACGACGCCGTGCAAGAGGCCTGGCTGCGGCTGAGCCGGTCGGAGTCCGGTGACGTGGACAATCTCGGCGGCTGGCTGACCACCGTCGTCGGCCGGATCTGCCTCGACATGCTGCGCTCACGCAAGTCACGGCGGGAAGACCCGGTCGGCGCGCAGCTCCCCGACCCGATCATCGGCCGTGAGGACGGGATCGACCCGGAACACCAGGCCCTGTTGGCGGACTCGGTCGGATTGGCACTCCTGGTCGTCCTCGACACCCTGGACCCCGCCGAACGGCTCGCGTTCGTGCTGCACGACATGTTCGCCCTGCCGTTCGACGAGATCGCGCCGATCGTGGGCCGGTCCTCCGCGGCGACCCGGCAGCTCGCCAGCCGCGCGCGCCGACGCCTGCAGGGCTCGCCGACCGTCCCGGACGCGGACCTGAGCCGTCAGCGGGCAGTCGTCGACGCGTTTTTCGCGGCCGCGCGGGACGGCGATTTCGACGCGCTGGTCTCGGTGCTCGACCCGGACGTCATCCTCCGTGCCGAGGGCGGCGCGGCCCCGGCGGGGACCTCGCGTTTCGTGCGCGGCGCCGCCACGGTCGCGAGCCAGGCGCTCATGTTCCGGTCGGCGGGCGCCGGTGGGGTGCCGCGACCAGCCCTGGTCAACGGCGCGGCCGGGATGGTCGTCACCTCGGACGGCGTCCCGACGACGGTCTTCGCCTTCACTGTCGTGGACGGGAAGATCGCGGCGATCGACATCCTCGCCGACCCGGACCGCCTCGCCGCGCTGGACTTCGAACCGCTCGGCTGAACTGTCAGGAAAGGGTCGTTCAGGACATTTTTGTCCTGAACGACCCTTCCTGACCTGCGCGCTGCCGGGATCAGGAGGTCGGGAAGTTGTCCGCGGTACGGATGCGGTCCCGGATCCAGACGCCGGCGGGCTTCAGCGGAGCCGTGCCGGTGAACGAGCTGCCCGAGCAGGTGCCCGGCTTGAACACCGCGCCCGAACGGCTGTCGTCGGAGAAGTTCCAGTTGGTCCAGCTGATCTTCTTCGACGCCAGGAAGTCCAGGTACTTCTGGGAGTTGGTGAAGTCGTTCCCGCCGTCACCGCTGGCGGTCTGGGTGCCGAACTCGGTCACGAACAGCGGGATCTTGCTCGCGGCCCGGCTCAGCGCGTTGAAGTACTCCGTTTTGTGCGACGCCGCGTAGAAGTGGAACGTGTACATGAAGTTGCTGGCGCGCACCGGGTTGTTGATGATGTCGGTCTCGTTGCGGCCGTCGGAGATGCCGAGCGAGCCCCAACCGTGGGTGCCCACGAGCACGACGCCGTCGGAGTCCTGGGCGCGGATGACCGGGATCATCTGCTCCGCGTAGCTGCGGACGCGGTCCCAGCTGACGTTGTTGGGCTCGTTGGCGATGTCGTAGATGATGTTGGTCTTGTCCTTGTGCCGCTGGGCGATCTCGGTGAAGAACGTCTTGGCGCGGCTCAGGTTCGCGTTCGGATCGCCCGGCGTGAGCTGGTGCCAGTCGATCAGGGCGTACATCCCGCGCTTGGTGGCTTCCTCGATGTAGGAGTGCACCATGTCGGTGAACTTGCGCGGGTTGGTCTCGTAACCGCCTTCCTGGATGTACATCGAGATCCGGAGGACGTCGGCCTTCCAGTCGTTGGACAGTGCATCGAGCGAAGCGGTCTTCACGCACTGGCTGAACCACTGGATCCCGTGGGTGCTCATGCCACGGAGCTGGATCGGCTTGCCGGCGGAGTTGCAGAGCTGGAGGCCACAGACCTTCAGCTGTCCGTTGATCGCCGCCGGGCTGCCCGGCGGCAGCGCGGCGGCTGCCTGCGTTGCGGGTTCTGTGCCGGTCTCGGTCGCCATCGAGGTACTCGTGGCGGCGATCGGCGCCAGCAGTCCGGCGGCCAGTGCGGCCGTCACCCGGAGACGGATCTTGTCCCAACGCATTCGGCTTCTCCTCTCGCGTCGACGGCGCCGTCGTTGGCGCGCCGACGGTCAGGGCGGCGGGATTAAATAGGAAACTTTCCTTACTATTGGAAAGTAAAGGAGAGATTACCCACGGGATCGACGGACGGTCAAGACTTGACCACCCACTGTTTCGACGACCTCCTGCATGATCGGAGCGTGACGACCATCGCCGCCTTCCACGCCCACCCGGACGACGAAGCACTGCTGACCGGCGGCACCCTCGCTCGCGCCGCCGCGGACGGGCACCGAGTCGTACTCGTGGTCGCCACCATCGGCATGAAAGGCCCGGACCCGCCGGGCTGGGTCCGCTTCGTCCGCGCGAGCACCGACGAAGCGGCCGCGCGGCTCGTGGCGATCCTGCGCGAGGAGAAGGCGTCCGTGCTGCTGAGCTACGACACCTGGTGCGGATCGTGCGCCTACAGCGCCCGGTCCGAGATCACCCACACCTTCGACGTCCGCCGCTTCGCGCGCCGGAAACAGGCCGCGATCGCCGCGCATTCCACCCAGGTGAGGGGAACCTGCAGGCTCGCGCCGCTGATGCGTGTCATCACCCGGCTTCCGGCGCCGCTCTTCGGCCTCGCGTTCGGCCGCGAGTGGTACATCGACGCGACTCACGCCCCTGACCGGCGAGCGCGATACGCGGCGGCCTTCACCCGGTTCTGACAGGCCAGGCCACAGAACCGTTTGATCCGCGCCTGGCTCGCGTCGATGTACACCTGATCGCACCGCGGTGCCGCGCACAGCCCGACGCGATGCGGGATCTGCTCGCCGAACGCCGCGGCCACGGACACCGCGAGCCCGGCCGTCCACTGCTGGACAAGGTCGGCTTCGGGGCCGTGAAAATGGAGGTGCCACGTCTGGTCGCCGTGGCGGTGCAGCGACGGACGCGCCCTGCTGTCGGCGAGCAACCGGTTGAGCAACCCGGCCGCCTCGTCGTGCTCGCGCCTGGAGAGCGACTCGATGATCTCCCGCAACCGGGACGCGAGATTTCGCAGCCTCTCCGCGCCGGACAGGTCGACGCGGCCGTTCCCGGTGTCGCCGACCGCTTCGGCGGCCGCGCGAACCAGATCACGACCGCCGAGCGCGGGTTTCGGCCTGCCGTGCACGTGGTTCCCGGTGAGCGCGTTGATCAGCGCGACCCCGGCTTCCAGCCGCATAGTGTGGTGCCCGTCCAGCTCGTCGGCCATTCGATCCCTCCCCCGCACGTCACTGGTTCGCAGGACGCTCGCGGTGACGCTACCAAAGGCTCGCGTCACCACAAGTGTGGTGAAGTCTTTCGGAGGAACGAAATCCGGCGGAAGGCGTAAACGTCCGTCCACTGTGTACAGACAAGCGCCGAAGAGGGCGGGGCAGGTCTCGTGAGTGGCCAGGACGGTTCTATCGAGGGGCAAAGTCAAAGGTGGCGTGACCGGGTCTCTGTCGCGAGGTCAGCTTCGCCGACTCAGCGACAGGGAGGCCTTCGCGGCGCGGGGTCCGGACTGACTGACTGACTGACTGACGAAGCCCCACAGGCACCAGCAGTCACAGCCGGTGGAAGTGAAGGACTCCAGCCAGACACTCACGTGAGTTTCGCGGGAATGTCGTGAAGGGCCCCTTTGAGACGATGATGGTCTCAAAGGGGCCCTTCACGACATCAGAGGTCGACGCCTGACTCATCGGAAGCGCGGAAGGGACCGCCCTCTCGAAATTACGAACTGGGCATCCGCGCCCCAGAAAGCGTCCTTTGTGGATAGTCAAGGAAAGGCGGGACTCACTCACGAGTCGCTGACGCAGCGAAGGGAGGCTTCGCCCCACCGCCGGCCCCGTCCGGGAACACGACACGTTTGCCTTTCCCGTCAATAACCGTCCTAACCACTCACGAGACCGAGCCGCGTCACCACCGAGGCGGACCGGCGTCCACGATCTTCTGCGAGAGCTCCAGCGGGTCGAGATGCATCAGCGACTCCATCCACCAGGTCATCCCGGCCTGCCCGAGCGCGGGCAGGTCGACCTTGACGGGTTCCTCCCACGCCGGACTCGCGTTCCCGGCGACCGCGACGTCGAAGGGACGCCCCGGCTCCAGTCCGGCGAGGCGGAGCGCGCGGTGGGTCTCCGCGATCTCTTCGGCGGTCGGCGTGTGATCCTCCGGGTTGGGGAAGATCCCGTCGCACAACGCCGCCCGCCGGACGACGCGCGGGTTGTCGGTCGAGCTCGCCACCCAGATCGGGATCGGGAACGGCTCGGGCAGCGCCTCGGCGAGGGCGACCTGGTAGTGCGCGCCGTCGTGGTCGAACCGCCTGCCGGACCAGATCGCGCGGATGACGTCGAGACCTTCGTCGAACATCGCCGATCGGGTCAGGAGGTCCGTCTGCTCGCCGAACCGGCTGAAGTCACCGGATTCGTCCGAGCCGAGCCCGGTGCCGAGGATCAGCCGCCCGCCGGAAAGCCTGCTGACCGTCGACGCGTGCCGCGCGACCACCCACGGACGGCGCCGGGCGGGCGGCGTGATCATCGGGCCGAACAGCAGGCGGCTGGTGGCGTGCGCGATCGCGCCGAGTGTCGTCCACGGGTCGGCGATGGGCATGGTGTCCGCGACCACGTGGTCCCACAGGAAGAACCCGTCCCAGCCCGCCGCCTCCGCGCGCACGGCGAGGTCGACGAGCACCCCCGGCTCACCGAACGGGCCGAAAGGCGGCAGATAGACGGCGTGTCGGACCGTGCTGCCGGTCAAGTCGATCATCTCCCCAACGTCATCGTCGAAGCCCCCGGACGGCCGCTTGTTTACGCCGTTCACTCACGTTAGCGTCCGGAAGATGGCGGACACCGGTGAACGATCGACGAAGTGGCCGGAGCATCGGAGAAGGTTACGCCGGGTGTTGTCCTCGGTGGTCGCCGTCTCACTATGCGCGACACTTTCGGCCGTGAACGCGTCCGCATCGCAGGATGACGACTGGTCCCGGGACTTCTACTGGGGTGTCGCGTCTTCGGGCTACCAATCCGAAGGCAGCGCGCCCGACAGCAACTGGAAGCGGTTCGTGGACCGTTCCGCAGGCAAGGACGGCGGCGACGCGTACCGCGACTCCGTGGACTTCCGGCACCGCTACGCCGATGACATCCGCCTCGCGGCCGGGCTCGGCGTCAACACCTATCGCTTCGGTGTCGAGTGGGCTCGCGTCGAACCCTCGCCTGGCCGGTGGGACGAGACCGAACTGGCCTTCTACGACGACGTTCTCCGGCAGGTCCGGGCCGCGGGCATGACCCCGATGATCACGCTCAACCACTGGGTCTATCCGGGGTGGGCGCTCGATCAGGGCGGCTGGGCGGAGACGCGGACCGCCGACGCGTGGCTGGAATTCAGCCGGAAGATCGTCCAGCGCTACGCCGGTCAGGACGTCCTTTGGGTGACGTTCAACGAGCCGCTCATCTTCCTCAAGAACGAACAGAAGGTCGGCGCCCTGAACGCCACGCGGTACTTCGCGGCGCAATCCAACGTCGTCCAGGCGCACCGGCGGGCCTACGACCTGATCCACGAACTCGATCCCACCTCGAAGGTCACCAGCAACCAGGCCTACATCACCGGGGTCAACGGGATGGCCGACTGGTTCTTCCTCGACCAGGTCAAGGACAAGCTCGACTTCATCGGCATCGACTACTACTACGGCCTCAGCATCGACAACTGGACGGTGTTCGCCGCCGCCACCGACAAGTTCTGGGACGTGAAGCTCCAGCCCGAAGGCATCTACTACGCACTGCGCAGCTACCACGACCGGTTCCCGCGCCTGCCTCTGTACATCGTCGAAAACGGCATGGCGACCGACAACGGCAAACCCCGCGACGCGGACTACAGCCGCGGCGATCACGTCCGCGACACCGTGTACTGGCTCCAGCGGGCGAAGGCCGACGGGATGAACCTCATCGGCTACAACTACTGGAGCCTCACCGACAACTACGAATGGGGCAGCTACCGTGCCCGGTTCGGACTGTACACAGTGGACGCTCTCACCGATCCCGCGCTGACCCGGCGCCCCACGGACGCCGTTCCCGCGTACCAGGGTCTGGTGACCGCGGGTGGCGTGCCGCAGGGCTACCGGCTCAAGCGCGGGCCCGGGACCTGTTCCCTCGTGGACGGACTGAACAGCTGTCTCAATCCGGCCAAAGTGGACGGACCGCTCATGCCGCTGAGGTGACCAGTTCGAGCCGCCTGCCCTCGAAGGTCCGCCGCATCCGCCGGTCGTGGGTGACGACCACGAGCGCGCCGGAGTACTCCGCGAGCGCCTGTTCCATCTCCTCCACGAGATCCGGGGCGAGGTGGTTGGTCGGCTCGTCGAGCAGCAGCAGGTCGGTCCTGGCCGTCACCAGCCTTGCCAGTTCCAGCCTGCGCCGCTGCCCGACGGACAGCTCCCGCACCGGCTTGCGCAGATCCGGTGCCCGGAACAGACCCAGCGACAGCAACCTCTCGGCCGCCTCGTCCTCGTCACCGTCACCGGCGAAGACCGCCAGGACGGTTCGGGCGTCACCGGCGAGCCCGCCGTTCTGGTGCAGGAACCCAATCCTGCCCGCGCGCTCCGCCGATCCCGTCGACGGTGCCAGTTCCCCGGCGAGCACCCGCATCAGGGTCGTCTTGCCCGCCCCGTTGGGCCCGGTCACGAGGATCCGTTCGCCGGGCAGCACGCTGAGCGACGTCCGCGGCAGACGGCCGTCGACCGACACGTCGTCCACCTTCACCACGTACTGATCGGCTTCCGCCTTCCCCGCGGCGATGCGCGCGTTGAACCGGAGCGGCCGCGGCGGAGGCGGGACCGCGTCGGCATCGAGCCGCTGGATCCGCTCGCGGGCCGACCGGATCCGGCTCTTCGCCCCGTGTGCCCGGGAGCGGGCCCGGAACGCGCCTGCCCCGCTGAAAGCCGCCGGGGCCTTGCGCGGGATCGCCGAGAACCGGTCGATGTTGACGTCCGCCAGCCGTTCGTAGCGGGCCTTTTCCAGCCGCCACTCCTCGTACTCCCGGACCCACCGGGCCCGCGCGGCCTCTTTCGCGGCGAGGTAGCCCACGTAACCGTCGCCGTGCCGGTGCACGGTCCGGCGATCGGCGTCGACCTCGAGGATGGCGGTGGTGACCCGGCTGAGGAACATCCGGTCGTGGGTGATCGCGACGATCCTGCCGCGATGCCCGCGGAGATGGTTCTCCAGCCAGGCGACGGCTTCGTCGTCGAGGTCGTTGGTCGGTTCGTCCAGCAACAGCAGTTCGGGCGACGCGGCCAAGGTGGCCGCGAGCACCAGCCGGGACCGCTGCCCGCCGGACAGGCTGCCCAGCGCGCGGCCGCGGTCGAGGCCCGGCTGCCCGAGCCCGTGCAGGGCGACCTCCACCCTGGCGTCGGCCTCGTAACCGCCGCGGGCTTCGTAGGCGGTGATGAGGTCGCCGTAGGCAGCGAGGTCTTCAGCGGTGTCGAGCGACCTCTCGGCAGCCCGCAGCCGGGATTCGAGTTCCCGGATGTCGGCCAGTGCAAGGTCGATCGCGTCGCCGACCGTGGCCGTGTCCGGCAGTTCCAAGGTCTGCGGAAGGTAGCCGACACCTCCGGGCGCCGTGACGGTCACCGTGCCGTTGTCCGCCCGGTCGCGGCCGGCGATCAACCTCAGCAGAGTGGACTTACCCGAACCGTTGTCGCCGATGACGCCCGCCTTCTCCCCCGGTTTGACGCTGAAGGAGACCTGATCGAGCACGACATGGTCGTCGAAACGCTTGGTGACACCGGAGAGCACGAGTTGTGTCCCGGGATTTCGACACGGGGTACGCATAGGGGCGTCCTCCTGGATTCTCGAAGGAAGAAGTGCGCGTGCGGAAGGACGCGGCCCGGCGGAGCGAAGGCTCTACGCCAGGGCCGCGTCGAAGACGAGAATCACAGGTTGAAGAAAATCCCCATGGCGAAGACGGTAGCCGGGGAACCCGGACGGGTAAAACGAATTAAAGGTTGTGTACGGGTTCACAGAGTGGTCTGTGTCCCCATACCGCGACAGCGGCGCCCCGGTGACCGAGAATCGAAGACGGAGGTTTTCGCGGTCTGAGGGAATGGGGTTCCTCGTGCACGGGTCCAGCGGTCCGATCGCCCGGTTCAGGCGACGGCTCTTCCCTGGTCACAACTCGCTCGCCCGTGGCTCCGACCGATTCGAAGCCCTTCTCCTCAAGCTCGTCATCCTCGCGGCGCTGCTCGCCGTCCCGGTCGCGGCCGCCGCCGGCTCGGCCAACCACGGCAGGCAGGTCGCCGCGGCCGCCGTCGACGCGGCCGGACGTCAAGCCACCACCGCGTACCTGCTGAAGGCCGCACCCGTCCGCATCGTGGACAGCGAGAGCGTCGGGACCGACAACCCGGCCGCCGAGGCCACCTGGACCGACTCGCGTGGCGTGCGGCACACCGGCGGCGTCCTCGCGACGCCGGGCAGCCCCGCCGGAACGGCCGTGCCGATCTGGATCGACGCCCGCGGTGCCCTCACCGCCGCACCGAGGACCGCGTCGACGGCCGTGTTCGATTCCGTGCTCGTCGGACTCTGGCTCTGGTTCGCGGTGGTCGGCTCTCTCATCCTGCTGCACCGGGTCGTCCGGCTGGCGCTCGACCGGCACCGGTTCGCGGCGTGGGAACGCGCCTGGGCGGTCTACCCGCGTTCCGGTTCTTGGCCCTGATCCCGGCGGCGAGGGCAAAGAACCTCGGCTAGTCTGCCCCGCATGCGCATCATGATCTCGGCGGACATGGAGGGCGCCACCGGCGTCACCTGGACCGAGGACGTCATCCCCGGCACCGAGCAGTGGCAACGATTCCGGCGCCTGTTCACCGGTGACGTCAACGCCACCATCGCGGGCCTCTTCGACGCCGGCGCGACCGACGTCCTGGTCAACGAGGCGCATTCGTCCCAGCGGAACCTCCTTCTCGAAGACCTCGACGGCCGGGCGCGAATGCTCACCGGCAGGCACAAGCCGCTCTCGATGATGCAGGGCATCGACACCGGCGTCGACGGCGTCGTCTTCCTCGGCTACCACGCCGGCGCCGGTTTCGACGGCGTGCTTTCCCACACGTACCTGGAGAATCAGATCACCGGCGTGTGGCTCGACGACGTCCCCGCCAGCGAAGGCAGGCTCAACGCCGCGATGGCCGCCGAGTACGGCGTCCCGGTGCTGGTCGTCTCCGGCGACGACAAGGCCTGTGACGACGCCCAGGATT
This sequence comes from Amycolatopsis sp. WAC 01375, assembly GCF_003947325.1. NCBI lineage: Bacteria > Bacillati > Actinomycetota > Actinomycetes > Pseudonocardiales > Pseudonocardiaceae > Amycolatopsis > Amycolatopsis sp. WAC 01375. Next base: position 33,617 of record NZ_QHHW01000044.1, on the reverse strand, counting down.
ACGCGCCGGAGGCCGAACTGGTCACGGTGAAGGAGTGCGTCAGCCGCTACGCCGCGATCTGCCTGCCGCCCGCCAGGACCGCCGAACTGCTGTCCTCGGCCGCGGCGGACGCGATGAACCGGGCGGGCCGGGTCGAGCGGTTCACCACCCCGCACCGGATCGAGGTCGAGTTCGACGCGAGCCATCTCGCGCAGGCGGCGGCGGTGATCCCGACGGTGGAACAGATCGGCGTGCGGCGGGTCGGCTTCGACGCGCCGGACATGACCGAAGCGATGAAGGCGTTCAAGATCGTCACGGCGATCGCGGCCGGGGCGGTGCAGGGCATCTATGGCTGACATGGAATCGCGGAGCGAGGTTCGCGCTGACCTGGATGTCGTCGAAGTCTGCTCGCGGCTGATCCGGTTCGACACCACGAACCGGGGCGACGGGGACTCCGAAGGCGAGCGCGAAGCCGCCGAGTACGTGGCGACACTGCTTTCCGGGCTCGGGATCGGCGCGAAGATCATCGAATCCGCGCCCCGGCGCGCGAACGTGATCGCCCGGGTCCCCGGCACCGACCCGAGCCTGCCGTCGCTCCTCGTGCAAGGCCATCTCGACGTCGTCCCCGCCGACGCGGCCGACTGGTCGGTGGACCCCTTCTCGGGCGAGGTCCGCGACGGGTTCCTCTGGGGCCGCGGCGCCGTCGATATGAAGGACTTCTGCGCGATGGTGCTCGCCGCCCTCGCCACCGGCGTCCGCCCGCGGCGTGACATCGTCCTGGCGTTCGTGGCAGACGAGGAGGACAAGGGCGAGTACGGCGCGCACTGGCTCGCCTCGGCGCACCGGGACCTGTTCGACGGCTGCGCGGCCGCGATCAGCGAATCGGGCGGGTACACCTACCACGTTCCCGCCGCCGACGGCCGGACCATGCGGCTCTACCCGGTGGCGACGGCCGAACGCGGCACCGCGCATCTGCGGCTGACCGCCAAGGGCCGCGCGGGGCACGGATCGCGCCCCAACGACGAGAACGCGGTCACCCGGCTGGTCACGGCGCTCGGCAAGATCGCCGCGCACCGCTGGCCGGTCCAGCTGACACCGACGGTGCAGGCGTTCCTGGAACGCACCGGGGAGGCGCTCGGCGTCCCGGTCGATCTGTCCGATGTGGACGGAACGATCGCGCGGCTCGGGCCCGCCGGGGCGCTGGTGGTGCCGACCGTCCGCAACAGCACGACGCCCACCATGCTCGACGCCGGTTACAAGGTGAACGTGATCCCGACTTCGGCCGAGGCCCAGGTGGACGTCCGAGTCCTCCCCGGCACCGAACCGGATCTGCTCGCCCAGGTCGACGCGATGCTCGGCGAGGGCGTCACCCGCGAGTTCGTCGCGCACCAGCCGCCGGTCCAGGCGCCGGTGGATTCGCCGTGGTTCGACGCGATGGCGGGAGCTTTGCGCTCAGAAGACCCCGAAGCCGTCGTGGTCCCGTACTGCATGGGCGGCGGAACGGACGCGAAAGCGTTCAGCCCGCTCGGGATCGACTGCTACGGCTTCGCTCCGCTGTGGCTGCCGGAAGGCTTCCCCTACCGGGCGATGGCGCACGGTGTCGACGAGCGGGTCCCGGTGGAGGGACTGCGGTTCGGCACGCGGGTGCTGCGGCACTTCCTGGCGACCTGCTGACCGACCTCGGCCGTGTCCCGCCTCCAAGCACGCGTGCTCGCTGCCTGGGCGCGTCCCGAGAGCGGTTTCGCAGCACAAGGCCCTTCATCCGAATTTCATGAAAGCCGCCTAGCTTCGGTGACGTGAGACCCCTGACTTCGCGCGTCCGGACGGGCGTGCTCCTGATCGGCCTCGTCACGGCTCTTTCGGCGTGCCGGGCCGGGCTGCCGATACCGCGTTCCGACTCTTCGCCCGCGACGCCCACCTCGGACTCCGCTCCCTCTGCCCAGACCCAGACCCTGACCGTGACGTCCCCGGCGCCCACCTCGTCGTCCGCGCCGGGTCTCGAGCCCGCCGCGATCGACAGGGTGTTCCAGGTCTACATGAACGGACTGGCCAATCACGACATGACCGCGTTGCGCAGCGGGACCTGCCCGCGCCTGCGGTCGACCCTGCTCGGCTTCGAACTCCACGGGCACTACGTCGAACGCTGGCAGATGCTGCCGTACACGGTCCCGTCCGGGCAGGAGTTCGTGACGGTCCAGGCCACGGTCACCCAGCGGAACGCACGCACCGGCAAACTCGCCGGTGACGTCGTCTACTCCTGGTACGTCGAGCGGAACGAGGACACCGCCTACTACGTTTGCGGGTGGCTCGACCACAAATGACGCCAGGAGGCAGCCGGTGAAATCCGTCGCGCGACTCGCACGGGACGAACGGGCGGACTTCGCCGCGTTCCTTCGCTCGCTGTCCCCCGAGCAGTGGGACGCGCCGACGTTGTGCGCGGAGTGGACGGTCCGGGAAGTGGTCACCCATGTCGTCGACTACGACACCCTGCGCCTGCGCGAGGTGCTCGGCCAGGCCGTCCGCGGAAGGCTGCGACTGGACCGGATCAACGCGCTCGGTGTCACGCGAAAGCCCGACCGGACGCCTGAAGAGCTGATCGCGAGGTTCGAAGAACATCTCGAACCCCGTGGTCTGACCGCCGCGTTCGGCGGGCGGGTGGCACTGCTCGACGGGCTCATCCATCAGCAGGACATCCGGCGGCCGCTGGGGCTTTCCCGCGAGGTGCCGCCGGACCGGCTGCGCCACGCGTTGGCCTTCGCCCGCTACGCCCCGCCGATCAAGGCCAACCGGCGGGCACGCGGGCTCCGGCTCGTCGCCACCGACCTCGACTGGTCGGCCGGATCCGGACCGGAACTCCACGGCCCCGGCGAGGCGCTCCTGCTGGCGATCGCCGGGAGGGCCGTGGCGCTCGACGAGGTTTCCGGCCCTGGTGCTGCGATCCTCGCGTCCAGAGTGGACGGATAGGCCAAGGTCAGCCGACCGCCACGGGAACGGGCGCGGTGGCCATCCGGTGACGGACCGCGTTGCCGAGCAGCAACTGTCCCACGGCCGCCGCCAGGCACAGGCCGAGGCAGACCGTCCACAACACGGGCGCGCCGAGTACCAGCAGCTGTGTGCCGCCGAGCGGGGCGACGAAAGCGGCGAGGCCCGCCGCCGTGCCATAGGCGCCGTTGTACCGGCCGCGCAGATGCGGTGGGGCGAGCTCCGCCACGATCGCGACACCCACCGACTGGATCACGATCTCGCCGAGGGTCCACATCACGGCGCACGCGGCGTACACCAGCGTCGTCGACGCGAAGGCCGTGGCGCCGAACCCCAAACCCGTCAACAGGATCCCGAATGCGAGCACCCGCGAAGGGTCCCAACGGCCCAGCCGATGACCCACCAGTGGTTGCACGACCACGATGACAACGCCGTTGACCGCCATCACCAGTCCGTACCCCGCGGGCGAAAGCCCGTCCTCTCGCATCGCCAGCGGCAACGTGGCCAGGCTCTGCAGGAACACGAACGCGACCACCAGCGAGATGAGCATCAGCCCGGCCATGACCCGGTCGCGCAGGACGACGGTGAAGCCACCCGGTTCCCGCGATCGGCCGCCGCCGCGCGTCTCCGGAACCGCCCGCCAGACCAGCAGGCCGAACAGCACGCACGTCGCCGCGTCCACCCAGAACAGCGTCGTGAAACCGGCGCGGGCCATCGTGCCGCCCAGCACCATCGCGATCGAGAAGCCGAGGTTGATCGCCCACAGCAGCAGCCCGAAGGCCCGCGTGCGGTCGGCGCCGGGCACCAGATCCGCCACGATCGACTGGGTGGCCGGGCGGAACACGTCGAGTGCCAGCCCGAGCAGGAACGCGGCGACGGCGATCAGTTCGAGGCGCTCGACGTAACCCAGTACCAGCATGATCGCGCCGGTGGCGAGCATGCCTCCGGTCAGCGTCGCCCGCCTGCCGATACGGTCGGCCAGCAGGCCGCCGATGAGCTGCGAGAACACCTGGCCGATGCCGAGCAGCGCCAGTACGGTTCCCGCCGTCGCCACCGAAAGGCCGCGCTCGCTGGTCAGATACAGCGCCAGGAACGGCAGGACCATCGTGCCCAGCCGGTTGACGAGCGTGCCCGTCCACAGCACCCAGAACGACTTGGGCAGCCCGCCGAGCCGCGTCCGGAAGAACCCCGGCGCCGTCATGGTTCGAGCTCGTAGCAGCCGACGCCGTCGAGGTACCGCAGCGTGCCGAGGTCGCGCAGGACGTACTCCTCGATCTCGTGCATGAACGTGACGACCACCGGGAACGTCGTGTCGTCGACGGTGCGGCGCAACGACTTCCCCGGCCGGGTCAGCACGAACATCTCGTGGAAGCTCTCCAGCCGCTCGATCTCGTCGAGCACGGTGTACCCGCGGAGCGTGCCTTCGACCGGTGAGAGCAGCGCGGACCAGGCGTAGTGCCGCCGGATCCGGTAGTCCTCGCCCCACCGCTCGCGGAACCGCTCCGGCCGCAGCACCGCGTCGGCCATCCAGTCCAGCTGGGACTCGCCGATCGCGAGCCGCGCCAGATGCGGCAGGTCGCCGCCCGAGAGCCGCGAACCGACCTCGATCAGCCGTGGGCCCTGTGGGGTCCGCTTGATCTCGACGTGCGCGGCGCTGTGCCGGATGCCCAGAGCGTCGAGTACCGCGAACGCGTAATTCACCAGTTCGTCGTGGCCCGGCCCGCGCCTCGGCACGATCTGGCAGGCGCCGAGCAGGTCCGGCACCCCGTTGATGGCGAAACGCGAGCTCTTCCAGATGTCGCACACCTGGTGCAGGCCGTCCATGCTCACCGTGTTGACCATGTACTCGCTGCCTGCGAGGTACTCCTGCGCGATGACGAAGTCGTTGTCCTCGGAGAACACGTTCTGGCGGCCGGTGATCGTGCGCAGCGCCTCGGCCGACCGCTCCGGGGTGTCGCAAAAGGACACCCCGTCGCCGCCGGCGCTGCGGTTCGGCTTGACGACGATCCGCCCGCCCACTTCTCGGTGCCATGCGGCGAGTTCGGCCTCGTCCGCGGTCAGCAACTGCCGTGCGACGGGCAGCCCTGCCGCGGCGACGGCCTCGCCCATGGCGGACTTGTCCCGTCTGGCGAGGGAAAGCGCGGTGCCGTTCGACGGCACGCCCAGCGCCTCGCTGAGTTCGTCGGTGAAGGCGACCGCGTATTCGCCACCGGCCACGACCGCGACCGGCTCGTGCACGGCCAGCGCGTCCAGCGTCTTCGCGAGATCGCCGTCGTGGACGATGTTCTCGCGATAGTTGCTCATGGTCGGTGAGGACTTCCGGTACTGCCCGGGCGCGTCGGGCGCGCTCTGCACGCGCACACATTCCGCGCCAAGCGCCAGGAACGCCGGCGCGATGTGCCGGGCGGTCTGCGGCAACCCGTGATCGGCCGTTTCGTAGGTGTCCACGAGCACGACACAGGGCTTCGTCGACAAGCCTTTCACCCCTCAACCGGTGGGATTCGGAACACCGACGGTCTCATCCGCCGTGATCAACGGGCATCTCCCCGATTGCGATCCCGCGCCGGACTTCTTCCGGAGAGCGATTCAAAGCACGAAAGGAGAGGAAATGACCTTTTCGGAGATGCGACGGTTTCGGCACCCGCCCCCAGTGCCCGATCCGAAGTGAGGTCAGATGACGCCGACGGTCACCATGGAACCTTGGGAGAGAAATGCGGTAAAGCACACCGACGAACGGTTGAACGGGGCCCGTGATCCACAGTGGTGGTACACCGGGATCCGCCCCGAGCCCGGCCGATGCCCGGGTGTCGCCGAATCCGGCGAGATCAGCGCGCTGCCGTTGCCCGACTTGTCCGTATGCAGCCGCGAAGAGGTGCTGGACTACTTCGACAACGCCTGGACGATGCACGAGGTGATGTTCGCCGGGTTGAAAGGCGCGGAGGCGTTCTACCGCCCGCCGGACCACAACCTGCGGCATCCGATGATCTTCTACTACGGCCACACGACCGCGCTGTACGTCAACAAGTTGCGGGTCGCCGGGCTGCTGGACGCGCCGATCGACGCCTATCTCGAACACGTCCTGGAAATGGGTGTCGACGAGAACTCGTGGGACGACATGTCGAAGAACGACATGGTGTGGCCGTCGGTTTCGGAGGTGAAGGACTACCGGGCCGAGGTGTACCGGACGGTCGTCGGCATCATCGAGACCACCCCGTTCGCCCCCGACCTCGGGCGGCCGGTGACGATGGACGACCAGGCCTGGGCGCTGTTGCTGTCCATCGAGCACGATCGCATCCATCTGGAGACCAGTTCGGTCCTGGTCCGCGAAATGCGTTCTGGCCTCGTAGAACGACCGGCCGCGTGGCCGTCGCCGTCGCCATTGCGCCGCACCACCGAGTCCGGCAAGCCCGAACCCGGTTCCGTGCCCGCCAACGGCACCGTCACCGTGCCCGGGCGCACGGCACAGCTGGGCAAGCCGCTGTCCTTCCCGTCCTACGGCTGGGACAGCGCGTACGGCTCACGCCGTCAGGAACTGCCGGACTTCGAAGCGGCCCGCTGTCTGGTGAGCAACGGCGAGTTCCACGGGTTCGTCGCCGACGGCGGTTATCGTCGGCCGGAGTTGTGGTCGGCCGAGGGCGAGGCATGGCGCCGCTTCCGCAACACCAAATGGCCGCGTTTCTGGGTGCCGACCGGCCCGACCGGGCTGCACGCGTTCCGGCTGCGCACGCTGTTCGACGAGATCGACATGCCGTGGGACTGGCCGGTGGTGGTGAACTACCACGAGGCCAAGGCCTTCGCCGCCTGGCGGTCCGAAAAGGACGGACGGGAGTACCGGCTGCCGACCGAGGCGGAGTACTTCCTGCTGCGCGACCTGCCGGAGCGGCCTGGCGTCGAGGACGACGTGGTCATGCGGCTCGACGGCGGGCAGCTGCGCGATGCCGGCATCAACCTCGGTCTGGCCTGGGGTTCCGAAGGCCCTGTCGACCACTCGCCGACGACGTCGCAGGGCCTGCACGACGCCGCCGGCAACCTGTGGACCTGGAGCGAAGACACCTTCAACCCGCTCGAGGGCTTCACGCCGCACCCGTACTACGAGGACTTTTCGGTGCCCAGTTTCGGCGGACAGCATCAGCTGATCGTCGGCGGCGCGTACATCAGCACCGGGGAGCTGGGCAGTATCTGGGCGCGGCACTTCTACCGGCCGCATTTCCTGCAGCAGGCCGGTATCCGGCTGGTCGTGGCGCCGGAGTCCACTCTGGACGGTGATGCGCGGGCGGAACTCGACCGGGCGTTGCTCGGCCAGTACGGCACGGCCGAACATGCCTTCGGCCGGTCCGGGCATCCACTGGCCACGACCGCGGCCTATCCGGATCGGCTGGCCAGGAGGTTCACAGAGGCCGCGGCCGAAGCCGGGGTCGAGCTGCGCCGCGTCGCGGATCTCGCCACCGCGGCGGGTGGGTTGGCGTTCTCGCTGGCGGAGCGGCCGATCGAGGTCGTCGGACTGGACGACCGGCCCATGTTCGTCGCGGCGGCAAACCGGCTGGCCGAGGGCTGGGACGTCGGCTACCGGGTGCCGGGGCGCGGGGAACTGCACGCGCGGCGGCCGTCGATCGCGCCGGACGGCAGCGTCTCGTTCACCCTCGCCGAGTCCGGCCGTCCGCCTGCCGCGCTGGGCACGTTCGACGGCGTGGTCGTGGCGGACGCCTTCGACCGGCTCGGTGGCGCGGCGGGTTACCTGCGCCCGCTCGTCGGCTCGGAGAACTTCCTGCGCGCCGGGGGGCTGCTGCTCGTGGCGCTCCCGCGGGCGTCGGCCGCCGAGCTCGCGAACGTCCTCGGCGAGGCGTTCGAGCTGCTGTCGGAAAGCACGGAGCCGAGCCTGACCCGGGCCGACGGCCGCCGGTACGAGATCACCGACCTGGCGGTCTCCATCTGGCGCAAGCGTTGACCCTGGCACTTCCGGCAGGCAGCCTGACGCGCGCCATGAACGGTCCGTTCCTTGCAAATTTTGCGAGGAACGGACCGTTCCTCGCATCCGCCGCAGGCTTCACAACGCCGCAGCCAGGGCGTTGAAGGCGATGTTCAGCCGCTCGCAATGAGCGGCGGCGACGGCGGCGAGTCATCTCCGGCGAGGCGGCGCCGGGTCGTCGCCACGGCGACGGTGCGCTAGGCGGCGACGATCAGTGCGGCGACCAGTTCGCTGTCGTCCGTGAAGCGGATGCCGCTCTTCGAGCCGCCACGATCTCCTCGCTTCGCCATGTGACACCATTACCAAATAAGCTTACCGCATAAACCTAGCCGATACATGGAGCGCACCGATGTGATCGTCGTCGGAGCGGGACCCACCGGCCTGTTCCTCGCGAGCGAGCTGGCCTTGCGAGGAGTACGGGTGACCGTCCTGGAGCGGCTCGATGAGCCGCGGCCGAACTGCGGCTCGCGGATCTGGCAGGCAGTCGTGGGTACTCACGCCGCGAAGTTCCTGGGAGCCCCTGGCATCGTCGCTACGACAACGAATTCGAGGCGGCCGGATTCACCCCGCGGGTCGTCCAGCGGGCAATGACCGTGCAAGGTCTGCTCGGTCTGGTCGCCGCCGGTATCGGGGTCACGAGGCCGGCGCGGTCGTCGCACAGCCTGCGCCGGAGCGGTGTGGTGTTCGTGCCGCTGAGGGCCGACACCGCCCGGACAGTGGTGGCCTGATCGCCGGAGAACGGCAAACCCGCGCTGTCCGGCGTGCTCGACATCGTAACGGAGCTGGCGGCCGGGACGGATCCGACGGAGGCCGGCTGACCGGACATCGCGACCGTCACACCGCCATGATCACCCTGTCGGGCCAGGTGTCCGTAGAATCCGGTGACGATGCGACGTTTCCGGTGGTGGTGGGGTGCTCTCGCGCTCACGTTCGTGGTGGTTCTCGTCGGGTTCATTGCCTTTACCGGGTCGGAAAGCCGCCCAGGGCAGCCGTCCCCGCGCCAAGGCCCACCGGGAACGGGGCCGCTGACCGTCGTCTCCATCGGCGACAGCACCGTTTCCGGCGAGGGCGCGGGCGACTACACGCCCACGACCAACGGGCAGGGCGGCAACTGGTGCCACCGCTCCCCCAACGCCTTCGTCGAGCAGATCAAGATCCCCGACGTCACCGCGCGGGTGAACCTCGCGTGTTCGGGGGCGCCCTCGGAGCAGATCGCCCTCGGCGAGGCCAAGCAGTGGACCGAGCCGTCACAGGCGCAGCAGCTGGCGAACCTGATCAAGGACCACCGGGTCGCCGCGGTGGTGATCGCGATCGGCGCGAACGACGAGCCGAAGTTCTCCGCTCAGGTCAACGAATGCTTCAAGGCCTGGTTCTCCCCGCAGAATCCGCCGTGCAGCGCGGCGCTTCGCACCACCTGGAAGTCCAAAGTGGACGCCATGGTGCCGAAGGTGACCAACGCCGTCGCCGACGTCAAGAAAGTGCTGGCGCAGGCCGGTTACGTCCCGGCGGACTACCAGCTCGTGCTGCTGTCGTACGCCTCGCCGGTCGGCCCCCAGATCCCGGAGGCACTGCGCAGCCTCAACGGCTGCCCGTTCCGCACGGAAGACCTGGAGTGGATGCGCCGCGACGGCGTCCCCATCCTGTCGGATGGACTGAAGCAGGCATCAAGGGCGACCAGCGCGCGGTTCCTCGACCTTTCGCGGGCGGGCGCCGGCCATGAGGCATGCAGCAGCGACCCGGCGAACGAGTGGTTCAGCAGGCTGACCCTGCAGCTGCGCGACCTCGGCCAGGTGGACCGTGCCAGCCACGCGTTGCAGGAGTCGTTCCACCCCAACGCGAACGGGCACGCACAGATCGCGAACTGCCTCAACGAGTTCCTCGCCGCGCGCGACGGCAACGCGTCGTGTCTCTCGGGCCCCGACGGCAAACTGCACGCCGCGCCCGAGGTGATCGCGCGTTAGTCGCGTGCTCCGGCTGTGGGCCGTGTCGTCCGTCCAATCACACGAGACGTCCATCCGGTCACGCGTGTCGTCCGTCCGATCACGGCGAAACTAGAGGTCAAGTGCGGCGCGCAACGCGATGTCGATGCGCTCCTGGACCTCTTGGTCGATCTCCGCGATCTTCTCGTCGAACCACGGCCGGTACAAGCGCGTGAGGTTCAACGTGGAGACCCAATAACGCGCGTCGACGGCGACGCCGAGGATGTCCTGCGGGTCACGGTCCAGCAGTTCGGTGCCGAGCAGCCACGGCCGCTCGGATTCGTTCACCCCGTCCGAGGACAGCAGTACGACGGTGCGCTGCCGTGCCGGTTCGGTCGGGGGGTGGTACGTCCAGACTTCACCCCTGTGCACGCAGATCCTTCTCCGCGGCTGTCAGCTCGGCCTCGTCCGATTCGGCGGACGGTTCGACCGGGGCGCGCTGCGGGGTGTATCCGGTGCGGACGGCTTCCCTGCGGGCCGCCTTGGACAACCACGACGAGACCGAGATCCCGTGTGCTTTGGCGGCCCGCTCGGCGAACTCGAGCGCACCACTGTCGAGTGAGAGTGTGACCTTACGTGTTGCCATACCTTTTATCGTACCAGCGCCGCGCAAGCCCACCCTTTTCCCGGTTTCACAGGGTGGGAGAACGGCCCTCGAACGGTGTCGACAGCACCACCGTGGTCCGCGTCGAGACCTTGGCGGACTCGCGGATCCGGCGGAGCAGGTCCTCCAAGCCGAGCGGCGACGCCACCCGGACCAGGAGGATGTACGACTCGTCCCCGGCGACCGAGTAACAGGACTCGATCTCCTTGATGTGCTCCAGACGCTGCGGATAGTCGTCCGGGGCGGCCGGATCGTTCGGGGTCAGCGAGATCAGCGCCGTGAGCGGGAGGCCGATCTGCTCGCCGTCGAGCCGCGCGGTGTACCCGAGGATGACCCCGCGCTGCTCCAGGCGCCGCACCCGCTGATGCACCGCCGACACCGACAGGCCGACCCGCTCGGCCAGATCGGTGAAACTGCGCCGTCCGTCCGCGGCCAGCTCCTGGACGATGGCCTGATCCAGCGGCTCCAGACCTCCGGTCATGCGTCGAGCACGATCAAGTCGTGCGGACGCTGGTTGACCGGCTCGACGCCGTCCTCGGTGACCACGACGATGTCCTCGATGCGGGCACCCCAGCGGCCGGGCTGGTAGATGCCGGGCTCGACGCTGAAGGCCATGCCGGGCTCGAGCGGCAGCGCGTTGCCCTTGATGATGTAGGGCTCCTCGTGCACGTCGAGGCCGATGCCGTGGCCGGTGCGGTGGATGAAGAACTCGCCGTAACCGGCCTCGGCGATGATGTCGCGCGCGGCGGCGTCGATCGACTCGGCGGTGACGCCGGGGCGGACGGCGTCGACAGCGGCCTGCTGTGCCCGCTGCAGGACCGCGTACGTCTCGGCGACGTCGGCGTCGCGCGGCTCACCGACCGCGTACGTGCGGGTGGAGTCGGAGTTGTAGCCCTCGGCTATCGGGCCGCCGATGTCGACCACGACGACGTCGCCGCGTTCGATCACCCGCTCGGAGACGTCGTGGTGCGGGCTGGCGCCGTTGGGGCCCGAGCCGACGATCACGAAGTCGGCGTGCGTGTGGCCCTCTTCGACGATCGCGGCGGTGATGTCCGCGCCGACCTCGGCCTCGGTGCGGCCGGGGCGCAGCCATTCGTGCACGCGGGCGTGCACGCGGTCGATCGCCGCGCCCGCGTCGCGCAGCGCCTGGATCTCGGCGGCGTCCTTGCGCATCCGCAGTTCGCGCACGATCGGCCCGGCCAGCGTCTGCTCGGCGTCGCCGAGCGCGCCGCGGAAGGCGAGCACGTGCAGCGCCGGGGTGAAGTCGCTGACGGCCACGCGGCCTGGCTTGCCCAGCCTGTCGGCGACCAGGTCGTAGGCGTTGTCACCGTCGACCCAGGTGACGATCTCGATGCCGAGTTCGTCGGCGGGGACGTCGGCGTAGCCGGGCGCCTCCAGCTTCGGCAGCACCAGGGCCGGGACGCCGTCGGCCGGGATCACCAGCGTGGTCAGCCGCTCGAAGGAGCCCCCGGCCTGGCCGATGAGGTAGCGCAGGTCCGAGCCGGGTGCGATCAGCAGGGCGTCGGTGTCCGCGGCGGCCGCGGCGGCGCGGGCCCGGTCGAGGCGGGCGCGGAGGCTGGCGGCGTCGGGAGCTGGGTTGTGAAGGGAACGGCGCGACATGACGCCGAGCCTAGTCGGTCCGCGCCCCTTGGTTCACCGGCCGGTCATCCCCGATCGGGGCGGGATCGTCGAGCCCGCGCCAAACCCGGAAGATCGCCGGGAAGGCGGTGGCGATCAGGTACAGGCCACCGAACACGGAGAGCGCGCCGACGAGCCCGATCCCGTCCAGCAGCAACCCTGCCGCCATCGAGCCCAACGGCGCCGCGGCGAGCACTCCGCCCACGAGGAGGCTGAGCACGCGGCCTCGGACGGCTTCCGGTACCCGTTCGTAGACCGCCGGGAGCACGATCGGGTTGAGCGCGCCCGCCCCGATCCCGGCGACCGCCAAGCCCGCGAGCAGTACGACCGGCGCCGGCTCCAGCGCGAGCAAGGCGAACCTCGGGGCGCCTTCGATTCCCACCGCGACGAGGATCGCCGTCCGCCGCGAAACGCGGTGGCCCACCCAGCCATAGAGCGCCGAACCGAGCAGCGCGCCCGTCGCGACCGCGGTGATCATCGCTCCGATGAGCGCGGTGCTGTGCAGGACCTGATCTCCGTATGCCGGGTACAGGACACCGAGCAGGCCGAAGTCGAGGCTGCTGGTGAGCATCAGCATGCCGACGACGGCGCGCAGCACCGCGTCGCGTTTGACGTACACGAGCCCTTCGCGCAACTGCTTGAGATATCCACCAGACGACGGTCTCGGCGGACCGGCCGCGACCGGGATCAGCGCGAACACCAGCGCCGAGGACAGCAGGAGCGCGCCCGCGTCGACGAACAGCACCGGTATCGGGCCGATGAGCGCGATCAGCGCGCCGGCGGCGGGTCCGCCCACCATCCGGCCGGTTCTCATCGCCGCTTCGACGGCGCTCGCCGCCCTGCTCACGCGGACATCGCCGAGTTCGGCGACGCCGGGGAGCAGCACCTGCTTCGCCGTGTCGGCGGGCCCCCGGGAAACACCCATCACGAACGACAGCACGATCAGTCCGGGCAGGCTGAGCCCGGTCGTGCCCATCGCGAGCGGGATCAGGAGCACCGTGACGGTGGTCAGCAGATCCGCGCCGACGCTGGCGCGGCGCGTGCCGACCCGGTCCACGATCGGCCCGCCCAGCAACGCTGCGACCATCAGGCCCAGCACTTCGGCCGCGGTGACGAGGCCGGTCTTGGTGCCGCTGCCCGTGCTCTGCAGCACGAACCAGGGAATCGCGAGCAGTGTCATCATCACCCCGGCCGAGGAGATCCCCGAAGCCACGACCAAGGCCCCCAGTGGCATCCGGCTCATGGCGTCTCCGGCCGCGATTTCCTCGGGAAAGCCGCCCAATGCACGCGAACCTGGGTGTCGCCGTCCTTCTCCGGACGGCGGTAGCGGCCGATCACGTCGAGGATTTCGTCGCTCAACGCGGCGGCCTCGTCCGGTGTCAGCGAGAGAGGCGAATCGTGGAAGCTGACCTTGTCGATCCACTCGTCGGCCCAGTTCCGTACTTCGGCGACGAACTGCGCTTCGGCGGCGTAGCGCCGCTCGACCATCGTGTGGGCGTAGGCGTTGAACGGACCGGCGAGGTCCGGATCGTCGATGAAGTCCCGTGCGCGCATCTGGTCCCCCTCGTGCAACGCCTTCCACCACCTGTCGCGCCTGCTGCCGCGTTCGGCGTCCTCGGCGATCAGCCCGAATTCGGCCAGCTGACGCAGATGCCAGCTCGTGGTCCCGGAACTCTCCCCCACCCGTTTCGCCAGTCCGGACGCCGTCGCCGGGCCGTCCTCCCGCAGCAGTTCCAGGATCTTGACGCGCAATGGATGCGACAGCGCCCGCAGGAGGCGGCCGTCGACCCGCGCGAGATACCTCTCGCTCTTCCCCATGTCTTCGACCCTACAATCGCAGAGAGTTCTTTGCAAAGAGTTCTCTGCGATTAGACACCGATATTCGGCGATTCTGGAGTTTGACTTCAAGTTAAGTGCAGGTTTTACGGTCTTCGACATGACAACGAACTCGCCTTACCAGCTCGCCGTCGTGATCAGCAGCGTCCGCGAGGGCCGCTTCGCTCCCGTCGTCGCGAACTGGTTCCTCGACCGCGCCAAACAGCGCGACGACGTCACCCTGTCCGTCATCGACCTGGCCGAAGCCCCCGGCGATCTCTCCCCCGGCGTCGCCGCCGCGGACGCCGTCGTCGTGATCGTTCCCGAGTACAACCACAGCTACCCCGGCCCGCTCAAGACCGCGCTCGACGCCACCGGCCCCGAATGGCACGGGAAGCCCGTCGCCTTCGTTTCCTACGGCGGCATTTCCGGCGGCCTGCGCGCGGTGGAGCACCTGCGCCCGGTCTTCGCCGAACTCCACGCCGCGACGATCCGCGAGACCGTCAGCTTCCCTTACGCCTGGAACCACTTCGGCCCGGACGGTGAGCACGACGACTTCGAAGGCGCCTCCATCGCGGCCACCACACTGCTGAATCAGCTGAACTGGTGGGCCAACGCCCTGCGCGACGCACGCCAGGTGCGGCCGTACGCGGCCTGACCGGTATCCGTGAAGGACTCGGCTGGGGGTCGGGTCCTTCACGGACATCCGGGCCGGGACATGGCAGGCTGTCCGCGTGACCGGACCACTCGCTCTCCTCGATTCCGCGAGCCTCTACTTCCGCTCGTTCTACGCACTGCCCGAGTCGATGACCGCCCCCGACGGGACGCCGGTCAACGCCGTACGCGGGTTCACCGACACCGTCGCGCGGATCCTCGTCGACCGGCGCCCCGCACGGCTGGTGGCCTGCCTGGACGCGGACTGGCGGCCGAAGTTCCGCACCGATCTGCTGCCCAGCTACAAGGCGCACCGGGTGGCCGAAGAGATCCCGGAGGGCAGCGACGTCGAAGAGGTGCCGGACACGCTCACTCCGCAGGTGCCGATCATCCTGGAGCTGCTGGAGGCCTTCGGGCTCGCGACGGCCGAGGCGGCCGGATACGAGGCGGACGACGTCATCGGCGCACTCGCGATCCGCGAGCAGAACTCCCCTGTCGAGGTCATCACCGGGGATCGCGACCTGTTCCAGCTGGTCCGGCACGAACCGACGTCCACCGTGGTCATCTACGTCGGCAAGGGCTGGAACAAGGCCGAGATCCTCGGCCCCGACGAACTCGCCGAGAAGTACGGGATCCCGGCCGCGAACGCCGGCCCCGGGTACGCCGACATGGCCGCGCTGCGCGGAGACCCGTCGGACGGGTTGCCGGGTGTCGCCGGGATCGGCGAGAAGACCGCCGCGAAGCTGATCACCCAGTTCGGTTCGCTGCAGGAGCTGATCGAGGCGTCCACCGCCGGCGACTCGCGGGTGCCGCTCAAGACGCGGTTGCGGCTGAGCGACGCCGCCGACTACCTCGCGGTCGCGCCGACCGTCGTCCGGGTCGCGGCCGACGCGCCGGTCGAACAGTCCCGTCCGGACACCGTCCCGTCCGAGCCCGCCGACCCGGACAAGGTCGCGGAACTGGCGGAGCGCTGGAATCTCGGCCGTTCGGTGGAGCGCCTGCTGGCCGCGCTCCCCAAGCCGTGAGCAACACCGAGGCCGACCCCGCCGAGCTGCTGTGCCGGGAGCGGCCGGGCGAGGGTGTCACCGTGCTGACCCCGCGCGACGTCCCGCTCGGCGGTCCGCGCGCGATCCGGGTCCGCCGCACACTTCCGCAGCGGCAACGATCGCTGATCGGCGCGTGGTGTTTCGCCGACCATTACGGCCCCCAGGACGTGTCGGACTCCGGCGGAATGGACGTCGCGCCGCATCCGCACACCGGATTGCAGACCGCGAGCTGGCTGTTCAGCGGCGAGATCGAGCATCGCGACAGCATCGGCACGCGGGCCATGGTCCGGCCGGGTGAACTCAACCTGATGACCGCGGGCCACGGCATCGCGCACTCCGAGGTCGCCACAGTGTCCACACCGGACACCGCGACGCTGCACGGCGTCCAGCTGTGGATCGCGCTGCCGGACGAACATCGCGACACCACACGGGATTTCCGCCACTACGCACCGCCGCTGCTCCGGCTGCCCGGAGCCACCGCACGAGTCTTTCTCGGCAGCCTCGCCGGAACCACGTCGCCGGTCCCGGTGTTCACTCCCCTGCTGGGCGCCGAGCTCACCGTGGAGCCCGGAGCGACCCTGTCCCTCGACGTCGACCCGGGGTTCGAACACGGTGTCCTGCAGGACCTCGGCTCCGTCACCGTCGCCGGAGCCGCACTGGGCACCGGAGAACTCGCCTACCTCGCGCCCGGCGCCGGACGGCTGGAGTTGACGAACTCCGGTACCGAACCGGCCAGGGTGCTCCTGCTCGGCGGGACCCCGTTCACCGAGGAACTCGTCATGTGGTGGAACTTCGTGGGCCGCAGCCACGACGAGATCGCCGAATACCGCGAGGCGTGGCAGGCACAGGCGGACCGGTTCGGCCGGGTGGAGGGCTACCAGGGCACGACGGCGTGGTTGCCCGCACCCACGCTGCCGCAGGTGCGGATCAAACCTCGTCGCAATCCGGCTTAGCGGGGCGAACGGTTCCACTGAGGGACAAGTCAAACGTGGCGTGGGTGACAAGCGTGGACTCGCCACAGGGACCTGACACCCTGTCAACTGTCCACAAGGGACGCCAACAAGGCAACGGTGTCCATTTTGGGCACTTCGCGTGGGGGTCGTGAGTGCTAATGAGCGTTCTAACCCTCATTAGCACTCACGACCCCACCACGAAGCCGCTCTTATGGGCATCAAGCAGACATTTCACCACTCGAAAGTGTCCCTTGTGGACACTCAAGGCGCGGCCGGCTCCCGTAGTCCACCTTTAGGCCACCGAAGAAGCTCTTCCGTGACCTAGAAGAACGTCCCGCACCACGGCGACCGCGCGGTGTGGAACAGCGAGTCGGCCCGGGCGACCGCCGCCTCGTCCACCACCTCGACCCGGCCCGACAACGCCAGATCACCGAAGAGACCGTGGCCGAGGTACAGCGACGACAAGGCGGCGACGTCCAGCCGCAGGTCGGCGTCGGCGGTCGTCCGCTCCGCGCCGTCCGGGCCGACGACGTAACGGCCGCTGTTGTCCGGAAGCTGCTTGTCGAGCACTTCGAGCACCACGGGTTCGGCGGTGCCGTAAGTGCGTGCCCGCAGCGCGGCGGAGACATCGATGAGCCGTAGCCACAGGTCGTCGATGACCTCGATGGTGTTCACCGCTCGCGGGTCGGTGAGCAGTTCGGCGATCGGCTCGTCCATCGGACGGCCGCGTCCGGTGACGGCCGAAACCAGGTCGATCGACAGCAGGAACCGCCACAGTCCCGCCCAAGCCCGCGGGGTGGCGGCATGGAGTTCCCGGATCTCCAGGATCGCTCCGCGTTCCGGCGCCTGCCGGTCGCGCGCGTCGATGGTCTGGTAGACGACGAAACCGTCGTCCCCGTCGGGTCCACTGTGGACCGCGACGCGATAGCCGTCGTTCCCGGTGACCAGCCGGTCGAAGAAGCCCGGCCACCAGTGCGCCGGCCGGGCGACGAACCCTGGCCGCGTTCCCTCGAAGCCGTTGTACAGCGCGGGAACACGCTCCACAGCCTCGGCAGGGGTGACGAACCTGACCACCCCTTCCCGCCCCACGCCGTCACGGAGCCGGGCGCGTGGCCGTTCGACGGAAACGCCTTTGCCGAAAGTGGCCGCGCCGTAACCGAAGCGGCCGTAGATCACGGCTTCCGACGCGTGCAGCGCGGCCAGTGGCACACCGCGTGCCGCGAAGTCCTCTAGCTGAACGGCCATCATCGAGGTGAGGATCCCGCGGCGGGTCCAGTCCGCGCGGACGCCGATCCCGTCGACGGCCGCCGTGACGAGCTTCTGTCCACCGGGGACGGTGAGCTCGACGTCGAACGAGCTGGCGATCCCCACCGGGGTGCCGTGGTCGTCGAACGCGGCGAATTTCCCGGCGGCGGGCCAGGACGGAGCCATCTTCGCCCAGACCTCGTCCGAGGCGGGCCTGCCGTGCAAGGACTCCGCCAGGACTTCGAGGCAGGCCCGTTGTCCACCTTCGGCCACCGCACGCACAGAGAATTCGCTCATAGCGGGAGATCCTGCCGTCCGGCCCCGGCGAACCCAACCGGTTTTCAGGCCGGCGCGCCGACTTCGTAGCGGCCGTCGTCACCGGTGACGGTGATCGTGACGGTCTTGCCCTCGCCGCCGACCTGGACGGTGCAGCTGAACGTGCTTCCGTCCTTGACCGTCTGGTTCGGCGGGCACAGCACGTCGCCGACCTCGCTCACCTGATAGGTCTCGGTCAGGATCTTCCGCACGTCCGCCTGCATGGTCCTCGGGTCGAAGACCCTGCCCGGAACGGCGGAGGACGAACCGCCCGACGTGCCGGACGCGCTCGAAGAAGAGCTCGTCGTCGGCGGGACCGTGACGGTCTTCGTCGCCGGCGCGGGCGACGGGGTG
This sequence comes from Amycolatopsis sp. WAC 01375, assembly GCF_003947325.1. Lineage (NCBI taxonomy): Bacteria > Bacillati > Actinomycetota > Actinomycetes > Pseudonocardiales > Pseudonocardiaceae > Amycolatopsis > Amycolatopsis sp. WAC 01375. Next base: position 15,087 of record NZ_QHHW01000044.1, on the reverse strand, counting down.
TCCGAACACGCCGCCAGCACGACGAAAGCGGCACCATACAGACCGACCGTCGCGACGGCTCGCCTGCTCACGCTTCTCCACCCCCACCGGTGTGATCATCCAACGTCAGAAGAAGGTACCGCACCAGGGATTCACTCGCGTGCCGAACAGCAGGTCCGCCCGCTCCAGTGCGGTCTCGGTGGTGGTGCGGACGCGGCCGGCGGTCGCGAGATCCGACGGGCGCCAGCCGCCGAGGTACACCATCGACAGGGTGTCGGCGTGCAGTTCGAGATCCGCCGGGTCGGTGGTGCGGGCGGCGCCGTCCTCGGAAAGGCGGTAACGGCCGGAGTTGTGCTCCAGGAGCGGATCGATGACTTCGATGACGATCGGCTCGCCCCGATACGTGCGGGCGTCGAGCATCGCGGCGACGTCCACCAGCCGGAGCCAGCCCTCGTCCTGGACCTTCTGCACGGTTGCGTGCCGCGGGTCGGTGAACAGCAACTCGACCGGTTCGTCGAGCGGTCGTTTCTCCGCCGTGATGCGGTCGACAAGGTCCACGGACAGCAGGTGACGCCACAACCCGGCGAACGCGTCGGGATTCGCGTAGTGGAAGGACTGGACCTTCATCACCGTCGGTGCGCCGAAGTGGGCCCTCTCGACGGTGTAGGTGACAAAGCCGTCGGTGCCGTCCGTGCCTCGATGCACGGCGGTCGCGGTCGGCGTGGTCGCCCGGCGCACCTCCCGGACGTAGCCAGGCCACAGATTCGGGCTCCGCGCGATCATGCCAGGCCGGGTGCGCGGAAGGGCGTCGAAGAGCGACGGCCATTGCTCGATCGTGCTTTCCAGGCCCAGCAGGGAGATCTGCCCGCCCGCCGGTACCTCGGGGCGGAACCTGGCGCGGTTCCGGTCGATCTCGATCGACTTGCCCCTGGCCGCGATGCCGTAGCCGAACCGTCCGTAGATCGCGCCTTCGGAAGCGTGCAGCATCGCCGAGGGGATGCCTCGAGCGGCGAAATCCTCGAACTGGGCGCGCATCAACGCCGTCAGCACACCACGGCGGGTCCGGTCGGCGCGGACGCCGACGAGGCTGACCGCGGCGAGCGGCATGGTGCCGCCGCCGGGCAGCGTCACTTCCGAATCGAAGGACCGGACGGTGCCGATCAACTCCGGGTCGAACGCACCCAACCCGCGGTCCGGCTGGAAGGACCCGGCGGCGGCCGACCACTCCTCGTCGGTCATCTCCTTGACGTGCAAGGCACGCCTGAACAGATCGGTCGCGGCGCGGTCCTCGTCGGACCGCAGCGGCCGCACGGAAAAGTCGCTCATGATCCGATCATGCAGGATCGACCGCGCCCGGCGCCCGTCGTTTATTTGGTGACGGCGGGCGGCGAGACCTCGTAGTTGCCGGTGTCACCCTTCACGGTGATCGGCACCTCCTGCGGCTTGCCTTCGATCGTGGCGGTGCAGGCGAACTTCACCCCGTCCTTGACCTCCTGGCCCGCGGGGCAGGTGACCGCGCTGATCTCCTTGATCCCGTAGGTCTCGGTGAGCAGCTTCTGCACGTCGGTCTGCATCTGCGTGTTGTTGAAGACCTGGGTGTTGAACCAGCCGGGGGTGACGAAACCGAGGATGCCGACCGCCGCGATGATCACCACGAGCGCGCCGATCCCGATGAACAGGCCCTTCTTCGACTTCGGCTTGTCCTGCGCCTCGCCCTGGGCGCCCTGGAACTGACTCTGGCCGTAGTCGTACTGGCCTGGCTGCTGCCCGTACTGCGGCTGCTGCTGCGGACCGCTCTGGGGGTAACCCGGCTGCTGCTGGGGCCCGCTCTGCGGATAGCCCGGCTGCTGCTGGCCGTATTGCTGCTGCTGACCCCACTGAGGCTGCTGTTGCTGCGTCTGGGAAGGGTCATGACCAGGCTGCTGCGGATACCCCGGCTGTTGCTGGGCCGGGTCGTAGGGCGCGGGCTGCTGACCCCACTGGGGCTGTTGCTGTTGGGTCTGCGACGGGTCGTGCTGCGGCTGCTGGCCCCACTGCGGTTGCTGCTGCGGGCCGCTCGGCGGTTGAGTGCCGCCCGGCTGTTGCCCGTAGCCCGGCTGCTGCCCCCACTGGGGCTGCTGCTGCGGGTCGTTGCCGCCATACGGCGTGCTCATCGTTTCGCCTCCGCCTGTTCCGCCATCGTCACCGGCCGGATCACTGACCGTCGTGGGCGATCCAACCACAGGTTGGCACCCCTGCCCACTGTTCACGGGTGGTGTCGGGGCAACTGGCCGCGACCGTGCTCACACCGGCGGCGCGGCCACTCCGCCGGTCGGCCCAACGCCTGGTGAGTGGTGAGGACGGTTCTCTTCGAGGGGTGAGTCCAGTCTGAGGTGTTGCGAAAGCCTCTTTCGCAACGTCGACCCAAGACTCTCGTGAGTGGCGCTGCTTCCGCGGACCAAGTCCGGATCGCGTTCCGTGAAGGACCCCTTGAGGGACCCAGGGTCCCTCAAAGTTCCCCTCACCAGCCCAGGAACACCACCCCGAGGCCCACCAGCGCCACCAGTATCACCAGTCACACAAGCGGCGCGTGAAGGACCCCTTCCCTCGGCTCAGCCGAGGAAACTCGACCTTCACACCTGCCCAAAGTACGTGAAGGACCTCGAGTGGGGAGGATTTGGGACGTTGAACGTCCCAAATCCTCCCCACTCGACCCTTCGCAGGCGCCCCTCACCAGGCAAATCCGGATGCCAAGAACGGCATCGACCAGCGGCTATGCGACTTTGCCGGGACCCCTTCACGCACGTCCGGCTACGCGCCGCCGGCCGCCACGACTCCGCGCCGCAGAGCCTTCACCGCGTCCGAAGCGGCCGCCCCGACCGGATCCGCCTTACCGAGGACGTCGCGGATCTGGTCCAGCAGGTCGATGACCTGCCGGCACCACCGCACGAAGTCGCCCGCGGACAGTTCCTGCCCGTTCGCTTCGGCGGCTGTGAGTACCTTCTCCAGCGACTCGCCGCGGGCCCACCGGTAGACGGGCCAGGCGAAACCGGCGTCGGGCTCGCGGGTGCGGTCGAGCTTGTGGCGCCGCTCGTCCTCGGTGAGCTCCATCCACAGGCGCGTGGTCGCCTGCCAGGCGTCGACCACCTTGCCCAGGGGCAGGCGAGGCTCCCCCGCGGTGTCCCGGCGCGCCTCAAAGACCAGCGTCGAGACGACCGCGGCGAGTTCGGGCGGGGTGAGGCCCTCCCAGACGTCGTGTCGGATGCATTCGGCGGCGAGGAGGTCGGACTCGCTGTAGAGGCGGGTGAGCCGCTTGCCGTGTTCGGTGACGCGGTTCTCGCCGTCGCCCTTCGACTCGGGGCCGAGGTAGCCGCGTTCGCCGAGCAGCCGCAGGATGCGGTCGAAGGCGCGCGCGAGCGAATGTGTGGTCGCGGCGACCTTGCGTTCCAGTTGCTCGGTTTCGGCGGTGAGCCGCTGGTACCGCTCGACCCAGCGCAGATTCGCCTCGCGTTCGGCCAGGCCGTGGCAAGGATGCGCGCGCAGCGCACGCCGCAGCGCGGCCAGCTCACCGTCCTCATTGGCCCCGGCGCGGCGTTTTTGCCTGCCGGGCAGGGAGATTCCCGCGTTGCGCAGACTCGCGGCGATGTCACGACGGGTCTTGGGCGAACGCAGCTCGATGTGCTTCGGCAGCTTGATGTTCCCCAGCGCCTCCACCGGCGCCGGGAAGTCGGAGACCGAGAGCGGGCCGGACCAGCGGTCCTCGGTGACCACGACGGGCCGCGGTTCGCGGATCGGGTCGAGCCCCGGGTCGACGACGACCGCGAGCCCCGCGCGGCGTCCCGCGGGCACGGCGATGACGTCGCCCTTGCGGAGCTTCTCCAGCGACTCGGCGGTGCCGGCCCGGCGAGCGGAGGTGTTCTGCCGCGAGAGTGCCTTCTCCCGGGCGGAGATCTTCGCGCGCAGATCGACGTACTCCAGCATCTCGTCGAAATCGCCGGTGATGGCGGAGGTGTAGCCCCGCAGGGCCTCCTTGTTCCGCTCGATCCGCCGCGCCGTCCCGACCACCGACCGGTCGGCCTGGAACTGCGCGAACGACTGCTCCAGCAGGTCACGGGCCGCCTCGGCGCCGACCTGGGCGACCAGGTTCACCGCCATGTTGTAGCCGGGCCGGAAGGACGACCGCAGCGGGTACGTCCTGGTCGAGGCCAGCCCGCCGACCTGCTTCGGGTCGATCCCCGGCTGCCAGGCGACGACGGCGTGGCCTTCGACGTCGATGCCGCGCCGCCCCGCTCGCCCGGTGAGCTGCGTGTACTCCCCCGGCGTCAGGTCGACGTGTGCCTCGCCGTTGTACTTCACGAGCCGTTCCAGCACCACGGTGCGCGCGGGCATGTTGATGCCGAGCGCCAGCGTCTCGGTGGCGAAGACGACCTTCACGAGGCCCTGGACGAACAGCTCCTCGACGGTCTCCTTGAACGCCGGGAGCAGCCCGGCGTGGTGCCCGGCGATACCGCGTTCGAGAGCCTCACGCCATTCCCAGAACCCGAGGACGCCGAGGTCGCCTTCGGGCAGGTCCTTGGTGCGCTCGGCGACGATGCGGCGGACCTTCTCGACCTCTTCGGGGCCGTTGAGCCGCAGGCCCGACCGGACGCACTGGCCGACAGCGGCGTCGCAGCCGGCGCGGGAGAAGATGAACACGATGGCGGGCAGCAGGCCGGCGTTGTCCAGCCGCTCGACCGTGTCGGTACGGGACGGCGGCCGGTACCTCGGCATCCGCGACGGCCCGCCTCGACGGCCTCTCGGCCCGCGCAACCCGGCCGGGGCGAACCGCCCGCCGATCTCCTCGGTGCGGCGAAGCAGGCTCGGGTTGATCCGCAGTTCGGCGCCCGGCGCGTTTTCCTCCTGGCCTGCGAACAGATCCAGCAGCCGGTTGCCGACCAGCATGTGCTGCCACAGCGGCACGGGGCGGTGCTCGTCGACGACGACGGACGTGTCACCGCGGACCTCGACGAGCCATTCGCCGAACTCCTCGGCGTTGCTCACCGTGGCCGACAGGCCGACGACGCGGACGTGCTCGGGCAGGTGGAGGATGACCTCTTCCCAGACCGCGCCGCGGAACCGGTCGGCGAGGTAGTGGACCTCGTCCATCACCACGTACGCGAGTTCGCCGATGGTCGAGGACCCGGCGTAGAGCATGTTGCGCAGGACCTCGGTGGTCATGACCACGACCTGCGCGTTGCCGTTGATCGAGGTGTCACCGGTCAGCAGGCCGACGGCGTCGGCGCCGTGGCGGGCGACGAGGTCTGCGTACTTCTGGTTCGACAACGCCTTGATGGGTGTCGTGTAGAAGCATTTGCGGCCCTCGGCGAGGGCGAGGTGCACCGCGAACTCGCCGACCACTGTCTTCCCTGCGCCGGTGGGCGCGCAGACGAGCACGCCGTGACCGTCTTCGAGCGCCTCGCAGCCGCGGACCTGGAAGTCGTCGAATTCGAACGACGATTCCGCCGCGAAGCGGGTCAGCTGGGGGTACCGGCCGCGGCGCTGGGAGGCGGCGTATGCCTCGGCCGGGGTCTGAGGAGGGCTATTGACCACTTCGTCAGGGTTCCATACCCCACCGACAGTTCGCACTCGGTGTGACGATCTCGGGAACGGCCGCGGCGCCCGTGTCATCCAAGGGCCGGATCCGAGGTCGAGAGGGGACGCCATGGAGATCGCTTGCCCGCAGTGCGCGCAGGTCGACCAGGTGCAGAGTGTGCCGGCGGTGTTCCAGAGCGGCCAGACCACCTACCGGGTGCAAGGCGGCATGACGGCCATCCCGGCGGGCGACGGCGTGGTCTACACCGCGACGACGCACACCGGCGTGTCGGTGACCGCGACGGCGGCGTCGCTCAACCCGTATCCGGTGCCCCGCGGCGGCGGCTGCTTCCTGGCGCTCGCGCTGGTGCTGCTGATCCCCGCGTTCGTGTTCCTCGCCTTCGCGAACGACGTGCTGGACGAGAACATCGCGCCGACCGCCGACGGCAGGGCCGCGCAGTACATCGGGGCGTCGATCTTCCCGTTCGGCGCCTTCGCGCTGGTCGCCTTGTTCGCCGTCCTGTTCGTGCTCCGGATGCGGCGCAACGCGCGGATCCGGCGGGGCATCCCCGCCGCGCTGGACTACTGGCGGCAGGCGTGGTTCTGCCACCGCTGCGGCGGGGTGTTCTTCCCGGGCGGCGAACTCATGTCGGCCGCGACGTTCCGCGGGCAGGTGTGGCGCGCGGGTGACTACGCCGGGCTCACGCGACGACGGTGAGCGCGCCGGGGACGCAGGTGACGTCGATCGGCAGCCTGCCCAGCGGCTCCCCGTCGGCGTAGACGGGCAGGTCGCTGCCCGCCAAGTGGATCTGACTGGCTTTGAGGACCCGCACCGCCGGATGGGCGATGTGGTCTCCCGACCGGACACCGGGCAGCATGCGGATCAGGTCGCGCCTGGTCGCGTTCCCGACGACCGTGACGTCGAACAGGCCGTCTTCGGGGTCCGCGCCGGGGCAGATCGGCATGCCGCCGCCGTAGTACGGGGTGTTGCCGACGGCGATCATGGTGGCGTCGAGTTCGATCGTCTCGACGTCGGTGCGGAGCACGACCGGGCGGGGCCGGAACGCGGCGAGTTCGGCCAGTATCGCGACGTCGTAGCGGCGCGGGCCGCGAGGCCAGGTCAGCCGGTTGGCGCGTTCGGTGACCAGCGCGTCGAAGCCGGAGCACAGGACCGTGGCGAACCATTCGCCACCGGCCCGGCCGAGGTCGATCCTCCGTCGTTTCCCGTCCACGATCCGCCTGGCGGCGAGATCGGCGGCGGCGTGCGGCCGTTCGGGGATCGCGAGTGCCCTGGCGAAGTCGTTGCCGGTACCCGCGGGCACGAGCCCGAGTGCGACGCCGGATTCGGCGCAGAACTGCACGCCCTGGTGCGCCGCGCCGTCGCCGCCGAGTACGACGAGGACGTCCAGCCCGGCCGCACGCGAGTCGGTCATCAGCGCGCGGGATTCCTCGACCGTGTCGGCGACGAGGACGTCGAGCCGGTCCACGACGGGCCGCAGCCGCGCCGCGACCGACTCCATCAACCGACCAGCGGCCCCGTTACCGGAGGCGGGGTGGACGGCCAGTGCCGCGTGCATCCCCGGCTCAGGTGACGTCGTCGGTGCTGGTGCGCTTGCCGTTCGTGGCGGCAGACGGCTCCTCGTCGATCTTGCTCGGCGTGTAGTCGAACGGCGCGGCCTCGTCGTCGTCGAGCTGGTCCCAGCCCTCGGTGCCGCGTTCCTTGTCGAGCTTGCGGTCGTGGAAGCGTGCGATCTGGATCGACATCTCCAGCAGGACCACCAGCGCGCCCGCCAAGGCGATCATCGAGAACGGGTCCGAACCGGGCGTCGCGAAGGCGGCGAAGACGAACACGACCATGATCAGGCCGCGGCGCCACTTCTTCAGCATCTGGTACTTCAGGACGCCGACGCGGTTCAGCATCACCACGAACAGCGGGAGCTCGAAACTGACGCCGAAGATCAGCAGCAGTGACAGGATGAACGAGATGTACTTGTCACCGGTGAGCGCGGTGATGAACTGGTCGCCACCGAAGTTCATCAGCAGCTCGAGAGCGTGCGGGATGAGCAGGTACGCGAGCACGGCGCCGGTGGCGAAGAGGATCGACGCGAAGAAGACGAAGGTGAGCGCGTACTTGCGCTCCTTCGAGTAGAGGCCGGGCGCGATGAACGCCCAGATCTGATAGAGCCACAGCGGCGCCAGCAGCACCGCGCCCGCGGCTATACCGACCTTCAGCTGGATCATGAAGGCTTCGAAGGGGACCGTCTGGAGCAGCTGACAAGGGCCGGTCGGGGAACCACCGAGCCTGCGCTGGTACGGGATGCCGCAGTACGGACCGGTCATGATCTGGCCCAGTGACGGGATCGGGCCCACCCTGGTCTGGAACCAGAGGAAACCGATGATCCCGCCGGCCAGGATGGCGAGCAGCGCGAAACCCAGACGGCGCCGGAACTCGTAGATGTGCTCGATGAGCGTCATCGTGCCGTCGGGGTTGCTCCGACGGCTGCGCTTGCGCCGCTTCGTGCCGCGGCGCTCCTCACCGGAGGCGGAATCCGCCACTGGACAGTCCGTTCTCGTCAGGGTCCACCATGAGCGCGCCGCGACTTCGGCGCGCTCATCCGCGAACAGGCTCCGCTGGGCTTGCTAAAAAGACCGCTCAGCTGGCGTTCTTCTGCGCCTGCTCGGCCGGAGCGGGCGTGGCGGCCTGCTGCTTCTTGAGGTCGTCGAGCTGACGCTGGAGGTCCGCGACCTGCTTGTCCTGCGCGTTCGCGGCAGGCGCGGGCGTGGTGGCCTGCGGCAGCTGCTTGGTCTCGACCTCTTCGGTCTCGGCGGCCTTGTCCTTGTCCCCGGCCATGTCCTTGGTCTCGGCCTTGAAGATCTTCATGGACTTGCCGATGGACCGCGCGGCGTCCGGAAGCCTCTTGGCGCCGAACAGCAGGACAACGACGAGCACCAGGATGATGATGTGCCACGGCTGCAGCGCGTTCATCGTTTGCGGCCTCCTTCTCGAGTCTCTCAGGTGTGATGTTACCGGTCTTCGAGCCCACGTCGTTCCGCGATCGCCACGCGGAGCGCGGCCGACCGGGCGCGAAGGAGCCCTGTCCGTTTTCGGGTGTTCGTAGCCACCATGCTCATCGTATGGGTGAGCACGCGCAAGACTCTGCGTAATTTGATCAGCAGAACAAAGAGCAGGAGCAGCCCGGCGACGGCGAGCGCGATGCTCGGCAGGTACGACACGGCGTCACCCTACTGCTCGTAGGTTGACGTTAGGTGACGAGCCCGGGCCAGCGCGTCGGCCGCGCGTCGACGAACTGCCTCACCGAGCGCGGCAGGGCTTTCGACGTGTGCGTCTCCGCCCAAACCGAGGATCAGCCGGACCATCCAGGACTCGTCGGCGTAGCGCATCCGGATCCGCAGGCGTCCGCCATCGAGCTCGTCGAGCTCCTCGCAGGGGTAGTACTCGGCTACCCAGCGTGTGTCGGGATCGAGGACGAGGACGGCTTCCCGCTGATCGGGGCGCGGTCGAAAAACACCATCGGAAATGTCAGTGGGCCGCGCGTGTGCCGGCGGGACGGCGGGTTCGTCGAGCACGGTGAGCTCGTCGATACGGTCGAGGCGGAACAGCCGGACATCCTCGGCCCGGCGGCACCACGCTTCGAGGTAGCCGACCGCCTGCACGATGAGCAGCCGCATCGGATCGACGGTGCGCTCGGTGATCTCGTCCTTCGACGCCGTGTAGTACCGGATCCGCAACGCGCGCTTCGCGGTGAGAGCGGCCCGGACGGCTTCGCGGGTGCCTGCGGTCTTCTTGCCTTCCCGCACTCCCCCGCCGACGACGATCCCCGACGGCTGGGCCTGGCCTGCCGCGGCCTCGATCTTCGCGATGGCGCGGCGGACCGCGTCGGCGTCGACCACGCCCGGCGTCTCGGCGAGTGCCCGCAGCGCGACGAGCATGGCCGTCGCCTCGCCGCCGGTGAGCCGCAACGGGCGGTTCATGCCGGCGTCGTGCGTGACGACGATCGTGTCGCCCTCGAAGGAGAGGTCGATCAGGTCGCCGGGGCCGTAGCCGGGCAGCCCGCACATCCACAGCAGTTCGAGGTCCTTGCGGAGCTGCTTGGGCGTGACGTCGAAGTCGTGAGCGGCGTCGTCGATCTTGATCCCGGGCCTGGCGAGCAGATAGGGCACGAGCGCGAGCAGCCGCGGCATCCGTCCGGTGGAGCTCATCGGGCACCGCCGGCGTGCGCGATGGCCTCGAGGCGGCTGAAGACGGACTTCGCGAGGACCTCGGGTTCGAGAACGAGGACGTCCGGGCCGTGGGCGGTGAGCCAGTCGGCGGCGGATTCGGGGTAGTACAGCTCGATCTCCACGAGGTCGCCTTCTTCTCCCCCGGCGTCGCTGCGGCCGACCACCCGGCCGCGGCGGCGGACCCCGGCGGCCCTGCCGTCGGCGACCCAGACACTGGCCGTGGTCACGGCGGACGGGTCCTCACTGCTGCTGGCGGAGACCATCCGCAGCAGGTTGACCCCCTCCGGGCGTTCGACGACGCCGGGTGGGCCGAAGGCGTCGACCTTCCCTGTCACGCGCGAAAGGCGGAAGCAGCGGGACGCGCCGCGGTCCCTGTCGTGCCCGACGACGTACCAGCGACCTTTCCAGGACACCACGCCCCAGGGTTCCAGGGTACGGATCTTGCGTTCGGCCGAACCGCTGCGGCGGTACTCGAAGCGCACCGCCTGCCCGGCCTGGACGGCGGCGAGCAACGGACCGAACGCCGGTTCCGCGCGGACGCGGGGCTCCACGACCGTCGGGGCGTGATCGTCGACCTCGACGCCCGCCGCGCGGAGCTTCACCAGCGCGCCTTGGGCCTCACCGGTCAGTTCCGGGGAATCCCAGAGCCGGACGGCGAGGCCGACCGCGGTCGCCTCGTCGGGCGCGAGGTCGATTTCGCCGAGTTCGTAGTCGCGCCGCGCGATGCGGTAGCCGTCGATCGCGTCGAACGCGGAATTGCGGCCGGTCTCCAGCGGGATGCCGAGTTCGCGCAGTTCGGTCTTGTCGCGCTCGAACATCCGGAAGTACGCCTCGTCGCTGGCCGCGTCGGCGTACCCGGGCACGATGCCCCGGATCCGCTCGGCGGTGAGGTACTGCCGAGTGGACAGGAGGGCCAGAACCAGGTTGACCAGACGTTCGGCGCGAGCGGTGGACACCCGGTTACCCTAGCCCGCGCCGTCCGACCCGATGGTGACAGCCGCCGATCGCGCGTCGTAACGATCCCTGGCGGTCTCGACCTCGTCGAAGCGCGTCTCGGCCCAGTCCTTGATCCCGGCCAGCAGTTGCCGGAGGCTCCGGCCGAGTTCCGTCAGTTCGTAGTCCACCCGCACCGGCACGCAAGCGGTGACCGTACGGGTCAGCAGGCCGTCGCGTTCCAGGGTCCGCAGGGTCTGCGTGAGCATCTTCTGGCTGACGCCGGCGATCCGGCGGGAGAGGTCGCTGTAGCGCTGGGGCCCGTCTCCGAGGGCGACGAGGACGAGGCTCACCCACTTACCCGAGACCTCGTCGAGCAGTTTCCGGGCGGGACAGGCCGCGAGATAGGCGTCGTAGGCCCGTTTCTCCTCGTTCCGCCGTTCTTGTGCCGTGCGCGTGACCACGGTGCGCGTACCTCCGCGTGGGTTGGGCACCTCGAGGTGCGTACTTCCCGATGGAGAGTAACTCCCCATACGTTCGCCTGGAACGATCCCCTTGGAGGAGAACGATGCGCGCAGTGGTGGTCCGCCGGTTCGGCGGTCCGGAAGTCCTGGAGTTCACCGAGATCCCGGTGCCCGTCCCGGGATCCGGTCAGATACGAGTGAAGGTGGCCGCGGCCGGGGTCAACCCGGTCGACGCCGCGACCCGCTCGGGTTTTCTCACCGAGGCGGGGATCATCCCGCCGCGTGAGGTGATCGGGATCGGCTGGGATGTCGCCGGGACCGTCGACGCGGTGGGCGACGGTGTCACCGGGTTCGCCACGGGCGACGCCGTGATCGGCCTGCGGGACCGGCCGTCGACGGCGCTCGGCACGCACGCCGAGTTCGTCGTGCTCGACGCGGACGCGGTCGCCGCTGCCCCGCGGACGGCATCCCTCGTGGAGGCCGCGACCCTGCCGTTGAACGGTCTCACCGCGGTCCAGGCCCTCGATCTGCTCGACCTGCCAGCAGATGCGACGGTACTGGTGACCGGTGCGGCGGGTGCTGTCGGCGGCTACGCGGTCACCTTGGCCAAGGCCCGCGGTTTTCGCGTGGTGGCGGTCGCCGGTCCCGCCGACGAGGCACTGGTCCGAGGGTTCGGCGCGGAGGTTTTCGTTCCGCGCGGCGACTTCCTGGCCGATCGCGTGCGCGCGGTGATCCCCGGCGGCGTCGATGCGGCACTCGACACCGCGTTGCTCGGGCTCGAAGCCTTGGACGCCGTCGCGAACCGTGGCCGGTTCGTGGTGTTCGCGGCCGGAGCGGCCCCGATTCCCTTGCGCGGCATCAGGGTCGAGCACGTCTGGATCCGCGCGGACGGCGCCGCGTTGGCCGATCTGGCGGCCCTCGTCGACGAAGGCACGCTCGCTCTGCGGGTCGCGGACACGGCGCCCTTGGACGAGGTGGCGAAAGCGCACGAACGCCTTGCCGCGAGCGGGCTCCGCGGGCGGCTGGTGCTGACCAACGAATAAGTTGACGCTTAATTAAGCCTACGGTTATCTTCGCATCATGGACAGCATCATGAACGAAGACGAAACCCGGCTCGAACTCCGGCGCGAGTATCCGGACCCGATCGAAGACGTCTGGTCGGCACTCACCGAATCCGAACGCACGGCCCGCTGGATCGGCACATGGACGGGCGAAACAGGGGTCGGCAACACGATCATGCTGCTGATGACCGCGGAGGAGGGCTCCGAACCGTCGCCCGCCATCATCCGCGAATGCGATCCGCCGAAACGGCTGGCCATGGATCTGCACAACACCGACGAGCCGACCTGGCGAGTGGAGTTGACGCTGACACCGCGCGGCGACGGAACGGTGCTCGACTTCGTGCACCGGATGCCCAAGCCGGATTGGGACACCTCGGACATCGCCAAGGGCTGGCACTTCTATCTCGACCGGCTCGGTGCTTCCCTCACCGGCGAACCGGTGCCCGAATGGGAGACGTACACGCCGCCTAGTTTGGAGGCATGAACGATCGAGTACTGCTGATCACCGGCGCCTCCCGCGGTCTCGGCGAGGCCACCGCACGCCGCGCGGCCGCGGCCGGGTTCCGGCTGGCGTTGCTCGCCCGCGATCGCGAGGCGCTGCTCCCCCTCGTCGCCGAGTTCGGCGAGGATCGCGCCCTCGCGGTCGCGGTCGACGTCACCGACTGGGGTTCGCTGTCCTCCGCGGTCGAGACGGTGAAGACCACCTTCGGCGGGCTGGACGCGGTGTTCGCCAATGCGGGGCAAAGCGTCGTGGTCTCGTTCTTCGGCGACGGCGGCGCGGACCCCGAGCAGTGGCGGGACATGGTGCTGACGAACGTCTACGGCACCGCCCTCACCGCACGGGCAACCCTGCCATCACTGGCGGAATCGAAGGGGCACCTCGTGCTCACCGGTTCGGTCGCCGGGCGCTACCACCGGCCGGGGAACCTCTACTCGGCGACTAAATGGGCGGTGACCGGGCTCGCCGGATCGATCCGCGAGGAGGCCGTCGGCACCGGCGTCCGGGTCACCGTCGTGCAGCCGGGTCTGGTGGACACCTCGATGATCCCCGAGGACTCGAAGTCCAAGCCGAAACTGGAACCCGACGACATCGCGAGGGCGGTGCTCTACGCGCTGGAGCAACCGCCCTCGGTCGACGTCAACGAGATCGTGGTCCGCCCGACCGGGCAGGTCCGCTAGCCCGGCAGCAGCGACTCGGCCAGCCGTCGCCAGTGCGGCATGGCCGACTCGCCGGGTTCGACGCCGATGACCTGGATCCCGACATGGTCGGCGCCCGCGTCGAGATGGCCGCGCAGTTTCGCGGTGACAGTGTCGAGATCGCCCCAGAACACGAGATCGTCGACGAGCCGGTCGCTGCCGCGGCCACCGTCGAGGTCTGCTTCCGTGTAGCCGAGACGGAGGAACTTGGCGACGTTGTACTCCGACGTCAGGTAGCCGTGCAGATGCTCGCGAGCGATCCCGCGCGCCTTGCCCGGGTCGGTTTCGAAGAGCACGGCGTGCTCGACGCCGAGGAAGGCCTTCTCCCCCAGCACTTCCCTCGCCTTGGCGGTATGCGACACCGGCACGTGATAGGTGTGCGCGCCCTCGGAGCGGTCTCGGGCCAGATCGAGCATCTTCGGTCCGTACGCGGCCAGCAGGCGCCGGATCGGCACGGCAGGCAACGGGTTGGCACTCGTGACCGTGTCGAGTTCGTCGAGGTAGTCGTTCATGGCCTCCAGCGGCTTGACGCCGGGACGCGCGCCACCGAAGCCGAGCCCCAGGACGTGCCGGCCGGGATAGGCGTCGGCCAGCAGGAGGGCGGCGCCGCGGGTCCAGCGCGCACCGCGGGAGCCGATCCGCGCGATCCCGTTGACCACGGCCATGCGTTCGGTGGACGCGAGCAGGAATCCGGCGTGGGTCAGGGCTTCCCGCCCGTCCCGTTCCGGGATCCAGATCGACGGCCAGCCGAGTTCTTCCAGCTCCCGCAACGAATCCCGCAGCATGCTCGCGGGCTGGTCTTCGAAGTCGAACGTCCAGATCCCGAAACGCCCCAGTTCCATCTGTCTCTCCTCAGGTCGAGTACAACATATCGAAGTATCGCAGATGTTCGATATGTTGTACTCGACCTGAGCTCAGATGGAGCGTCCCAGCAGGTCGACGAGCTGCGCGATCCGCTGTTCGTCACGGCGGTAGTGCGTCCACTTGCCCACACGGGTGGACCGGACGAGCCCGGCGCGCTGCAGCAACGCCATGTACGCCGACACGGTGGATTGCGCGAGCCCCAGCTTCGCCTGGAGATGACTGACGCAGACGCCGACCTCGTTCTGATCGGCGATCGCGTTCTCCGGCGGGAAGTGCCGGTCCGGTTCGCGCAGCCACCCGAGCACCTGGAGGCGGATCGGGTTGGCGAGCGCCTTCAACACCTCGACGAGGTGCTCGGTGGTCTCCGGGACGGGTTCGGCTTGTGCGGTCATGATCCTTCGAGCTTATCGGTACAGGCGGTCGCGAAGGGGCCTCCGCGCGCCATCGTTGTTGGGGCCAGAGGCCTGTGTCTGAGTCCGTGAAGGACTGGTGGATTCACATGGTGGTTGCAACACGCATTGTTTGTTGGCCTGAGAGTAGTGCTTCGAGTGCTTCGGTGGGTGTGTGCCAGTTGAGGGTTTCGCGGGGTCGTCCGTTGAGTTCGGTGGCGATGTGTGCGAGGTCCTTGGCGGTGTGCTGGGTGAGGTCGGTGCTTTTGGGGAGGTATTGGCGGAGCAGGCCGTTGGTGTTCTCGTTGGTGCCGCGTTGCCAGGGTGCGTGGGGGTCGCAGAAGTAGATGTCGATCCCGGTGGCCAGGGTGGTTTTCTTGTGCTGGGCCATTTCTTTGCCCTGGTCCC